>JBFZDU010000438.1:0-7197 GCA_041307205.1 Gammaproteobacteria bacterium
GAATCGCGGCCGCTGCGTCCAACGCGGCCTGCAACGCCACCGCCACGCCCAGCGACCAGCCGATCCACACCGCACCCGCTGGGACGGCGGCGCGCACCGCCGCCGCCCAAGCGGCCAGGTCGCGGCAGTCCGCCCAGGCGCTGCGCCCGTGCCCCGGCAGCTCCACCCGGTGCACCGGGTACCGCGCCGCCAGGCCGGTCGCGAAATCCCCCCAGGCCGCGGCGTTCATACCCCAGCCGTGCACCAGTACCAACGGCAGCTCGCCCTGCCCGGTGACTTCGACGTGTAGCGCGCTCACCGGGCCCCCTCATCGCCCTGCGGCAAACCGGCCAGGGCATCGAGCAACCGGTCGAGCTGCGCCTCGCTGTGCGCCGCCGAAAAGGTGATGCGCAGCCGCGCCGCGCCGGCCGGCACCGTCGGCGGGCGGATCGCCGTGACCAGGATGCCACGGGCCTCCAGGGCAGCGCTCCAGGCCAGGGCGCGCGCGGCACTGCCGGCGACCAGGGGCTGGATCGGCGTCGCCGACGGCAGGAGTTTGAAACCCAGGCCCGCGACTTCCCGGCGAAACCGCCCCACCAGCGCCCGCAGGCGTTCGCGGCGCCACTCCTCGGCGCGGGCGATCCGCAGGCTCGCGCGGGTCGCCTCGGCCAGGGCGGCGGGCGCCGCCGTGGTGTAGATATAGCTGCGCGCCTGCTGGATCAGGGTCTCGATCAGGTCGGCGGAGCCGGCGACGAAGGCCCCGCTGGTGCCGAAGGCCTTGCCCAGGGTGCCCATCAGGATCGGCACCGCGGTCGCATCCAGGCCGTGGTGCGCCAGGCTGCCCCGTCCCTCCGCCCCCAACACCCCCAGTCCGTGCGCGTCGTCCACCAGCAACCAGGCCCCGTGCTGCCGGCCGGCCGCGGCCAGCGCCGGCAGCGGCGCGATGTCACCGTCCATGCTGAACACCCCGTCGGTCACCACCAGCCGCTCGCCGCCGGCATCCGCCAGCTGCCGTGCCAGGGCGGCAATGTCGGCATGGGGGTAACGGCGCAACCGCGCGCCCGACAACTGGCCGCCGTCGATCAGCGAGGCGTGGTTGAGTCGATCCCCGAACAGGCTGTCGCCGCGCCCGGTCAGGGCCGCGATCACCCCCAGGTTGGCCATATAGCCGGTCGTGAACAGCAACGCCCGCTCCCGACCTGTGAACTCGGCAAGCTCCGCCTCCAGGGCGTGATGGGCCGCGCTGTGACCGCTGACCAGGTGCGCCGCGCCGCTGCCCGTGCCATAGCGTGCCAGACCGGCCCGCAGGGCCGCGGCCAAGCGCGGGTCGGCCGCCAGGCCGAGGTAATCGTTACTGCAGAAGCCGAGCAGCCGCGCGCCGTCCACGGTGAGCTCGGGCGCCTGCGGACCCTCGACCACCCGGCGGACGCGATACAGCTGCGCGCGGCGGCGCCGCTGCAGTTCGGCGGCGAGGTCTTTCACTTGGCCCGCCGGCCTCAGCAGTGACTGCAGGCCCGGCCCGCCGCCGGTGCCGGCGCCTCGACCTGGTCCTCGAAGGCCATCCCCAGGCGTTCGAACAAGCCGCGGTCGTGGTCGACGTCCGGGTTGTCGGTAGTCAACAGGCGCTCGCCGTAAAACATGGAATTGGCGCCGGCCAGGAAGCACAGGGCCTGCAGTTCGTCGCTCATCCCCGCCCGGCCCGCGGACAGGCGCACGTAGGCGGCGGGCATCAGGATGCGCGCCACGGCGATGGTGCGCACGAACTCCAGCGGGTCCAGCTCGGCGGTGCCGTACAGCGGCGTACCCTCGACCTGCACCAGCAGATTGATCGGCACCGACTCGGGGTGCTGCGGCAGGTTGGCCAGCTGACAAAGCATGGAGGCCCGGTCGCGGCGCGACTCGCCCATCCCCAGGATGCCGCCCGAGCAGACATTGATGCCCGCCGCGCGCACCTGCGCCAGGGTGTCGAGGCGGTCCTGGAAGGTGCGGGTGCTGATGACGCTGCCGTAGAACTCCGGCGAGGTGTCGAGGTTATGGTTGTAGTAGTCCAGCCCGGCGGCGCCGAGGCGCTGTGCCTGGGGCCCGGTCAGCATGCCCAGGGTGACGCAGGTCT
Organism: Gammaproteobacteria bacterium; assembly: GCA_041307205.1. Classification (GTDB taxonomy): domain Bacteria; phylum Pseudomonadota; class Gammaproteobacteria; order Chromatiales; family Chromatiaceae; genus JARRQB01. The sequence goes on from JBFZDU010000438.1 coordinate 2,093, forward strand.
GCAGGCCCAGCGCCTTCACACCCTGCACCATCGCGATGACCTGTTCGAGATGCCGATCCGAGGGGTTGCGCCAAGCGGCACCCATGCAGAACCGGGTCGCCCCCTTGGCCTTGGCGGCCGCGGCCGACGCCAGCACCTCGCCCAGCGGCAGCAGGCGCTCGCGCTCCAGGCCGGTGTCGTGCCGCGCGCTCTGCGAGCAGTAACCGCAGTCTTCGGGACAGGCCCCGGTCTTGATGCTCAGCAGGGTGCTGACCTGCACCCGATTGGGGTCGAAGCGGGCGCGGTGCAGGCTCTGCGCCCGGAACAGCAGGTCATTGAACGGCTGCCCCAGGAGGCCCTCCACCTCGGCGGTGGACCAGTCGTGACGGATGGCAGACTCAGGCATCGGTGGATTCCTCGGCCGGCAGAACGATGTCTTCCCAGTGATCGCGCCGGATGCGCACCAGGGACCAGACGGACCAGGGGACGACGATCAGGGCCGCGACCGCCCAGGCAATCAGCCATAGGGTCAGCCCGCGACCCGGGAAGAAAGTGGCGATGGGGACGACGGCGCCGACCACCCCGTACAGACGATAGGCCGCCCACTGGGTATAGTGGCCGACCTTGGCGTCCGGATGGTGTTTGTGCAGGGCGTAAACCAGCATGGATCCGCCCAGCCACAGGATGCCCAGGGGCAGCGGCGCCAGCATGGCCAGGATGTTGCCGATATCCATATGTGTGGCGGCGCGGCGCGAAGCCGCGGCCGGCAGGATCCTGGGCGAGGTGAGAGCGGTCAAGGTCATGCGGGTCGCGCGAACGCCATGTTGCGGAGCAACATAGAGTGGCGTCGGGCTGAACGACTGTCAACTCCAAGGAGGGAGCATGGTTTACAACTGGTCGAATTATATACAGGCACTGTGGCCGTCGCACTGCCTGCTGTGCGGTGCGCCCGGTCGGCCCGGGGTCGACCTGTGCCGGCCCTGCCAGGACCACCTGGTACGCAACACCCACCCCTGTGCCCGGTGCGCCCTGCCGCTACCGGCGCCGGCCCCGGCCGGCAGCCTGTGCGGCGCCTGCCAACGCCACCCCCCATCCTATGACCGGGTGCTGGCGCCCTACCGCTACCAGGCCCCGTTGTCACAGCTGATCGTCGCGCTGAAGTATGCCGGTCGGCTGGCGTCCGGGCGGCTGCTGGGCCAGCTGCTGGCGGCCGAGCTCGGCGCCGCAACGGCGCTGCGGCTGACCCCGCCGCAGGCGTTGTTGCCGGTGCCATTGCACCGGCGGCGGTTGCGCAGCCGCGGTTTCAATCAGGCCGCGGAACTGGCCGGTTGGTTATCCCGCGAGCTGCGCATTCCCCTGGCCCTGGACGCCCTCCGGCGGGTCGAGGACACCCCGGCCCAGGCCGGCCTGCACCGCGCCGAGCGCCTGCGCAACCTGCGCGGCGCCTTCCGCTGGGTGGGACCGGCGGGCCTGCGCCATGTGGTCCTGATCGACGATGTGGTGACCACGGGCGCCACTGCCGAGGCGCTCGCCCGGGTGCTGCGGCAGTCCGGGGTGGACTGTGTGGAGCTGTGGGCAGTGGCACGCACGGCGCAACGGCCGCGGTAACGGCCGGCAGGGGGCCGAGGGTTGCGCCAGATTGGCGGGTGGCGGGCGAACCGACGCAGTCCGGGACTGCGCCGGGTCGTCTATTGGCAACCGGGGGCGGCAAACCCTCAGCGATCGGCTAGCACCTTTTCCTTCATCTCGCGGCGTTCCTGGGCATCCACCGTCAGCGTGGCGATGGGCCGGGCCTCGAGCCGGGCGACACCGATCGGCTCGCCGGTATCCTCGCAATAGCCGTAGCTCCCGTCATCGATGCGCTCCAGCGCCTGCTCGATCTTGCGCAGCAGCTTGCGATAGCGATCGCGGGTGCGCAGCTCCAGGCTGTGGTCGCTTTCGCGACTCGCCCGATCCGCTTCGTCGCCCACCTCTTTGTAGCTGTCGTCGCGCAGGTTGTTCAGGGTCTCCTGCGCCTCCTCCATCAGATCCTCGCGCCACTTCATCAGTTTCTGGCGGAAGTACTCGAGCTGCACGGGGCTCATGTATTCCTCGTCGGGGCTCGGCTTGTAGTCGGCTGGTAGTTGGACGCTCATGCGTTTCGAGACCTGGCAGTTCGTTAAAGGCGCGGGGTTTGTATCCCAGGGGGCCGGCATAATCAACCCCCGCAGCACCACGCCCGGGCTTAAAGGGCACCCAGACAAGCGGGTGCCACAGGTGATAACGGCGCCGCCAGGAAGGCCTTGACCAAGTCGACGGCACATTCGTGGCTGTCCAGGACGCCATGTCCCACGGCCGGAAACTCGAACAGAAAGCCGGCCGGCAGGCGGTCTGCCGCCGCCGCGGCCCATTGGGGCGGCGTCACCGGGTCGAATTCCCCGGCCAACAGCAGCGTGGGGACGTTAGCGTACACGGGTTGACGAAACTCCACACCCGCATCCCCGGCCTTCCAGGTGCGGCAGGGATGGGTATCCCAGTCGCTGCGGGTCAGGGCCTGGACCGCCGGGAACTGCGCCCGCGCCGCGGCGAACGCCGCCGCCGTCACCCAGCCGGCATCGTTGCAATCTACCGCACCGCCCACGGCATCGCTGATGCCCGCATCGAGGGCCGTGGCCAGATGCTCCGCACCAAGGACCTGCAAATCCGCACTCTGCCTGCCGGCCGCCAACAGCGCCAGGGTGCGCGGCAGCCCGGCCAGGCGCTCCCAGCGGTACAGGGCCTCGAACAACAGCCAGGCAAAACTCTCGGCATTGTAGAACACGTCCAGCTCGCCCTCGCCCGCCGGTGTCGGGACCCGGATGCGCAAGGGCGCGTCCTGCAGGCGCCGCAACACGGTAGCAAGGTCGGCGGCAATCTGCGCGGGATCGCGCTGGCACTCGTCGAGCAACTCGCAGATGCGGGTCACCAGGCCCAGGGCCCGCGCCAGCAGCCAGGGATCGGCCAGTTCCTGCTCGACCTCGGGGGGGTAGACCGAATCCAGCACCACGGCCCGCAACCGTTCCGGCGCCAGGCGCAACAGCTCGAGCGCCACCCGGCTGCCATAGGAGACGCCGTACAGGTCCCAGCGCGGGGCGCCCAGCGCGGCCATCAGGTCACGGGCATCCTCGGCATTGGCACGGGTCGTGAAGCGCCCCAGGTCGTGCCCCGCCGCCTCCAGCCGCGCCCGGCAACGTTCGGCCGCGGCACGCTGGCGACGCCCGGCCGTCTCGGTGTCCAGATCGAGCGGCAGCTGCGCGCGCCGCTCGATCCGCAGTTCCGGACAGTCCAGCGCCGGGTCACTCAGCCCGACCCCGCGCTGGTCGTAGAACACCGTATCGTGCGGCCAGCCCACGGCGTCCACCCACGCCAGCCAGCCAGGTGCCGCCGCGGCATCCAGCGGGGTCGCGCCCCCGGGCCCGCCGGCGATATAGAGCACCGGGGTCGCGACACGGCGCCACGGCCGCGCCGGCACGTACACCACCGGCAAGCTGAAGCGCGCGGCGCCCGCGCCGGCGGTCCGGAAACGTCCGCAGTACACGGGGCGGAAATAGGGCACCGGGAACCAGCAGTCGATCCACTGCAGGGCCGCGCCATTCGCCAGCGCCTGGGGTGGCGGCGGACGGTGCAATTGGCGCCAGGCCAGCGCCAGGGCGGCGGCGAGCACCACCAGTGAGACCAGGAACCGGGCGCGGCGCATGCGGCGGGCCTTCGGCTCACGCCGTCGGCGGCTCCAGGACCAGGTAGTCGAGCACCAGGGCCGCGAACAGCACCATGCCCAGGTAATGGTTGTTGAGGAAGGCGGTGAAGCAGGCTTGCCGGTCGCGCCGGCGAATCAACACCTGCTGGTAGGCGAACAGGCCCAGCACCAGGGTGAGGCCCAGCAGGTACCAGGGGCCGCGCCCGGCCAGTTGGCCGGCCAGCCACAACAAGCCCAGCATGAGCAGCTGCAGCCCGCCGATGATGGCGCGATCGTAACGCCCGAACAGTATGGCGCTCGACTTGACCCCGATGCGCAGGTCGTCATCGCGGTCGACCATGGCATACATGGTGTCGTAGATCAGCGCCCAGATCACGGTGGCCGCGAACAGAACCCAGGCCACGGGCGGGATCGCGCCCTGCAGTGCGGTGAAGGCCATGGGCACCGCCCAGCCGAAGGCCAGGCCGAGGAACAGCTGCGGCATGTGGGTATAGCGCTTGGTGAAGGGATACAAGGCCGCCAGGGCGACCGCGACAAACGAATGCGCGATAGTCTGGACGTTGAGGAACAGCACCAGACCGAACGCCGCCAGGCTCAGTACCAGGAACACGGCCACCGCCTCGCGCGGCGCCACCCGGCCGGTGGCGAGCGGCCGGCCGCGGGTACGTTCGACCGCGCCGTCGAAGTGCCGGTCGGCATAATCGTTGATCGCGCACCCGGCCGAACGCATCAAGGCCGTGCCGGCGACGAAGATCGCCACCACCCACCAGGCCGGCCGCCCCGCCCCGGCGATCCACAACGCCCACAGCGCCGGCCACAGCAACAGGTAGATACCGATCGGGCGATCGGCCCGCACCAGCTGCCAGTAGGCTGCCAGGCGCTCGCGCCAGTGCGGCACCGGTCGGTCCGGCCGGGGTGCCGCCGCGGATTCAGGCATCGGGCACACCGGGCAGAAAGATCTCGTTCACCAGTAGCGGCTTACCGGCGTAGTAGAACAGCGTGCGCCGTCCCCACAAGGCGGCCGGCCGGGTGTCGAGATGGCGGACCGCGGCCTCGTACAACGGCTGCCGCGGCGCCAGGCGAGCAAACTCGACCCGGCCGCGCCGCGTGCCGGGGTCGGCGAACAGCACGGCCCCAAGGGGACGCTCGCCCAGGTGCGCCAGACGCCCCGCCGCGCCGCGCAGACTGCGCGCCGGGATCACGGTGCGGGCAAACACCCAGGGCTGCCCGTCGCAGCGCAACTCGACCTCGCGCAACATGCCGTAGCGGGTCCGCCCCATGCCGAGCAGGCGACGTTCGCTGGCCAGCGGCACGCCCCAACCCTGGTGCAGCAGCCGCACCTGGAACTGGCCGGCACAGGCCTCCAGCAGCCGCTCGGTCAGGGAACTGTCATCGCGCAGCCAGCGGAAAA
>JBFZDU010000439.1:0-26028 GCA_041307205.1 Gammaproteobacteria bacterium
GGCGCGCCATCCCGGCGGCATCGGCTTCGCGTACGACTTCGCTCACGTCCTTATAGGCGCCGGGGGCCTCTTCGGCGATGCCGCGTGATGAGGGGCTGCGCACCAGGATGTTGCGCCGCGCCAACTCATCTTGTACCGCCCGGCCATGCCAGCGCTGCGTCGCGGCGTGGCGGCTCATGGCCCGCCCGGCGCCGTGGCAGGCCGAGCCGAAGGCCGGCGCGCCCTGGTCGCTGCCAGTGCCGGCGCCGGCCAGGATGTACGAGGCGGTCCCCATGGTGCCGCCGATCAGTACCGGCTGTCCGAGGGCGCGGAACTCGGCCGGCAGTTCGGGGTGACCCGGCCCGAAGGCGCGGGTGGCCCCCTTGCGATGTACGTACAGGCGGCGCGGCCGACCGTCCACCCGGTGTGTCTCCAGCTTGCAGGTGTTGTGCGACACGTCGTAGAGCAGCTGGAGGGTTGCGCCGGGAAAGAAATCGGCGAACACCTGGCGGGCCAAGTGCGTGACGATCTGGCGGTTGGCGAGGGCGCAGTTGATGGCTGCGCGCATTGCCCCGAGGTAGGCCTGACCGACCGCCGAAGCGATCGGGACACAAGCCAGTTCCCGGTCCGGCAGGCGAATGCCGTGCTGCCCCGCTGTGACCAGCATCCGCTTGAGGTACTCGGTGCCGATCTGGTGGCCCAATCCGCGGGATCCACAGTGAATACTCACTTTGATATCCCCCTTCTGAACGCCGAATGCGGTCGCCAGATCCCGGTCGTAAACTGCGGTGACCTCCTGGACCTCCAGGTAATGGTTGCCGGAACCCAGGGTGCCCATCTCGTCACGTTGGCGCTGCTGGGCCCGGGCCGAGACCTGGCCGGGTGCAGCACCCGCGATGCAGCCGCGCTCCTCAATGCGTTCCAGATCTTCGGTTTGACCCCAGCCGCGTGCCACCGCCCAGGCGGCGCCGCCCCTGAGCATGGCGTCCATTTCCGACCCGTCGAGCCGGATGCCGCCGGTGCTGCCGACCCCGACCGGGATGCGGCCGAAGAGCGCATCTGCCAGTTCGGCTTGCACCGCCAGGATGTCGGCGCGCTGCAGCCCGGTGTGCAGGGTACGCACGCCACAGGAAATATCGAAGCCGACGCCGCCACCCGAAACCACTCCGTCGGCATCGGCATCGAAGGCCGCCACGCCGCCGATCGGGAAGCCATAGCCCCAGTGTGCGTCGGGCATGGCATAAGCGGCCTGCACGATGCCCGGCAGGCTGGCGACGTTGCGGAGCTGCTCCAGCACCTTGTCGTCCATTTCGCGCAGCAGGGTCGCGCTGGCGTAGATCACGGCCGGCACGCGCATGGCGTCCCGCGCCGCAAACTGCCACTGGTTATCGTCGATAGGGGTGAAGCGCTTGAGGTCCATCAGGTGCCTCCTTCAGCGTGAACAGCTGCCGGGCGATCGCGCACGCCCCGCCCCGGGAAGGGGTGACGGCATAGGCCTTGGGCGGTCGCGGTAATTCATCCCGCACCTGACCGGTGGCTAGACGTCCACGACACAGCGTGCCACCCAGTCGCCGCCTTGGCGCTGCACCGCCAGCTCGGTATAGGTGGCGCCTTTGACCTCTACTGTCGGCTGGTGGCGTGGCAGGTCCACAGGTTCGCCCCAAGCCAAGGCACTTAGCCGCCCATCATCTGACAAGGCCACCTCGAATCGGCCGAACAGCATGTGACGGGTAGCCATCTCGAAGACCACTGCATTCAGCCAGTCGACCAACAGCAGCGCCGGCTCCGCCTCGACGCACTCGATCACAACGCGTTGCAGCGGCTTGACCTGCATCGGGTCACACACCACGGCAGTCAGCGCCAGCGCCGCCTGCTCGAACGCCGTGGCCAAGGTCGGTCCCCAGCCCAGAATGCCGACATCGGCGTCGTGTTCGAAGTGCTCCCAACCGCGATCGGGTTGCTGGCGCATGCGTGCTAGAGGCGATGGGCGCCGCTGCTCAGCCGTCTGCTGTCGAGTTGCCCGGTACACTGTTGGCCCCAAGCGGCCCACGCTGTGAGCGGGCATCCAGGATGCGCGCCTCGACCAGCGTCCGAACGCCGGGTGTTCGGGAATCTCTGGCGTTCGCTGTTTGCCGCGCAACAACCCGGCGCTGCGCGTCCGATGTCCCGAGCGGGATTCTCATCGCGCCTGCACTCATGATGGCTATCAAGCTACAGGCCGGTCGGCATCATCCACCTCGCGCTCGGCTGCAAGCCAGTCTTGCAACTCCAGGCCCGGGGCAAAGCCCCGCTTTTGCGCGATGAAATACGCCGCTTCAGCAATCTTTCTGTGACGCACGGCCAATAAGAGTTTGAATTGCTGTTCGCCGTGGGGTTCCACGTGATTCGCCGGTGACGAAACCGGGATGAAGTTGACGCGCTCTTCGAGTATTTGGTCCACATACTTGAGCATTGCTCGATACCTCCATGCATGCCGCCAAAACCCTGGCTTCTTCGCGCAGCAATAAGTGTGCAGCGTCGTCCTCGATTTTCGGTGCGGTCGCTTGGCGCCGTGGTGCAAGATCTTGGTCGCCCGCCTCGCCGTGTGGGCCGTTCGCATCCGTGCGTTGAGCCGGTGCGCGACCGCTGGCTGCGTCGCAGCTGCCGTGAACCCGCCGTGAAACACTTACTTAAATTCAAAATCGCATTCGACGCAGTGCTTGGCCTTGATAGGTGTCAAGGTGGCTGCAACGACGCAAAGCAGATCCTGGGGCCAGGCCCGACCGTTGGTGCTTCCTGTCGCGCGTCCTGCTTGGTCGGTGGTGAGATGAGTTCGGCGCAAGCGCGGCGCTTGCATCAGTCGCCAGCGCGCGCGTGGGCAGCAGACGCAAGCCGCATGTGCTGGGGACGCCACCCCGAAAGCAGCGGGGGCCAGGCATCCGGCCCCTGCTGCGGTGCCCCGGCAGCTGGCTTCAGTCGAATGGTTTAGGCGGCGGCGTCTGGTCCGTCGAGGGCGGCAGGATGGGCATCTGGAAGGCTGGCTGTTCGAATCCTTCCGCCAGTTGTGGCAGATGCTGTTAGGACGGCTACATCGCGGCCCTGCCGTTCGGCTCTGATCGTGACGCGAAGCGCAGGCTTTGCGGACGTGCTGGCACTGGCACGCCACCCCCGCTTCAGGGAAGATCGCTCGCATGCATGACCAGGCCCTCAGTTTGCTGCAGTCGGTGTTCGGCTACCGCGCCTTTCGCGGTGCGCAGGCGGCGATCGTGGCGCATGTGGCCGGTGGTGGGGATGCCCTGGTGCTGATGCCCACCGGCGGCGGCAAGTCGCTCTGTTACCAGCTGCCGGCGCTGCTGCGTCCAGGTGCCGGCATCGTGGTCTCGCCGCTGATTGCCCTGATGCAGGACCAGGTGGACGCGCTGCGCCAGCTCGGGGTGCGCGCCGCCTTCCTCAATTCCACCCTGGATGCGACCGCCGCGCGCGCGGTCGAGCAGGCGCTGGCGGACGGGAAGCTGGACCTGCTCTACCTGGCCCCCGAGCGGCTGGTGCAGGCGCGGACCCTGGAGCTGTTGGGCCGGACGCGGATCGCCTTGTTCGCCATCGACGAGGCGCACTGCGTGTCGCAGTGGGGCCACGATTTTCGTCCCGAGTACGTACAGTTGTCGGTGCTGCACGAGCGCTTTCCTGCCGTGCCGCGCATCGCCCTGACCGCCACCGCCGACGGCCCGACCCGGGCCGAGATCGTCGCGCGCCTGGCCTTGCAGGCCGCCGCGCAATTCGTCAGTGGTTTCGACCGACCCAATATCCGCTACCGCATCGGCCAGTTCGCCGAGCCGCGCGACGCCCTGTGGCAGTTCCTGCGCGCTGCGCACCCGGCCGACGCGGGCATTGTCTACTGCCTGTCGCGCAAGAAGGTCGAGGCCGTCGCCGAGTGGTTGACCAGCAAGGGCCGCACCGCGCTGCCCTACCACGCCGGGCTGCCCGCCGAGCTGCGTCAGCGCCACCAGCAGCGCTTCCTGCGCGAGGACGCGGTGATCATCGTCGCGACCATCGCCTTCGGCATGGGCATAGACAAGCCGGACGTGCGTTTCGTCGCCCACCTCGACTTGCCCAAGAGCATCGAGGCCTACTATCAGGAGACCGGCCGCGCCGGGCGCGACGGCTTGCCCGCCGACGCCTGGATGAGCTACGGGCTGCAGAACGTCGTGACCCTGCGCCAGATGATCGAGCAGTCCGCGGCGCCGGAAGCCCAGAAGGCCCTGGAGCGGCGCAAGCTGGACGCCATGCTCGGGTTGTGCGAGATCACCTCGTGCCGGCGCCAGGCGCTGCTCGCTTACTTCGGCAACGACCTCGACCAACCCTGCGGCAACTGCGATACCTGCCTTGAACCGCCCGAGACCTGGGATGGCACCGAGACGGCGCAGAAGGCCCTTTCCGCCGTCTACCGCACCGGACAGCGCTTCGGCGTGAACTATGTGATCGACGTCCTCACCGGTGCCGGCAACGAACGCATCACCCGCGTCGGCCACGACCGCCTGGCCGTGCACGGCATCGGTCGGGAACTGGATCCGGCGCAGTGGCGCTCGGTGTTCCGCCAGCTGGTGGTGCGCGGCCTGCTGGCGGTCGATCTGGCGGGGCACGGCGGGCTGTACCTGACGGCGCAGTCGCGACCGGTGCTGCGCGGCGAGCAGCGCCTGCGACTGCGGCGCGACCGCAAGCCGGAAAAGCTCGCGCGCAGCCGCACGGCGCTGCGCCGTTTCACCGACCCGGCGGACCTGGCGCTATGGGAGGCGTTGCGTACCCGGCGGCGCGAGCTGGCCGAGGAGCTGGGGGTGCCGCCCTATGTGATCTTCCATGACGCGACCCTGGCCGAGATGGTGGTGTGGCGGCCGGATACGCCGGCCCGGTTGCTGGCCATCGACGGGGTCGGCGAGCGCAAGCTGGAAAACTATGGGTCGGACTTTCTGGCGGTGATCGCCGCTGCGGCAGCCCCGGCCTGAGGCACGCCGCTCAGGGCAGCGCGGCCGGCCCAGCGGGCAGGCTGGGGTCGGCGGCATCGCTGTCCCACCCGTCGCCGCCCCAGCGGGGCAGGCCGGCAAAGCCGAAGCTGCAATGGCAGCGGCCGTCGCCGCCGAACAGCAGCTGGCGGGCGCGCTCACAGCCCTGTCGGTCCTTGAACGGCCCAATGGTGGTGGGCCGTTCCGCTGCCGCCGTGGCCAGTGCCGGCGGGTGGATGTGACAACTGATCTCGGCCGCGGGGGCGGCCGTGCTCAGCACCAGCCCGAGCAGCCAAAGCCCGGATCCCCGCGTCATTCGTATGGGGTGACGGTGGCCCCCTCCAGCAGGTAACCGGCCTCGGCCAGTTCGCTGGACGTCGCCTTCACCCGCAGCGTGCCACTCACCCACACGGCGTCGAACAGTTCGCCCTGATAGGGGGCGTTGGCGCGGGTGTTGACCAGCACGGTCTGGTTGGCAGGCGGTGGCGGCACATGGATGCAGGCGCCGTAGTAGGGGACCAGCAGAAATTCGGCCGTGCCGCTGGCCTGACTGTCCAGCGGCACGATGAAGCCGGGCAGCCGGATGCGGCGGCCGTCCAGCCCGGCGACCACCGGCGCGTCGCGCCACATGGTCTTGAGCTTCCCTAACAATTCCTGCGCCCTGGGGTCGTCGTCCTCCAAGTCCTCGACCTGGTATTCGGCCAGCAGCTGGTCCGGCGACCAGTCGGCCGGTACCAGGGCGTCCCATTCGGTCTCGACATAGGCATCCGGTGGCGCAATCACGTCGGGCTCCGCGGTCAGCTCGGCCGGTGTCAGCCCGGTCGCGGTGTGGGGCGGCGTCGGCGCCGGGTGGTCGCTGCAACTGACCAGGAACAGGGCGGCGGTCAGGCCGAGTGCGGGGAGGAGGTGTTGCTGGGTCATGGCGGTCCGGTGTGGGTCAAACGCGTATGGTCATGCCGTCGGCGAGGGAATAGCGATAGGCGCGATAACTCGGGATGCAGCCGATCAGTATCCCGGCCGCGAGCACGGCGGACAGCATGCCGAGCTCGGTGGGCGTTGGCCAGCCGATCGCGATGTACAGCCCCAGGTGACTGGCGATCAGTGGCTGCGCCAACAGCAGCGCAGTGTACAGCAGCGCCAAACCGAGACCGGCGCCGAGCAGGGTCAGGAAGCCGGCCTCGCCCATGATCAGGGCGAATACATGACCCGGCCGGGCGCCGACCGAACGCAGAATGGCCATCTCGCGGCGCCGCTCCTGCAGGCTGGTGAGCAGCGCGGCCAGCATGCCGAACAGCCCGACCGCCACCACGAAACCCGATACCACCAGCAGGGCGTTTTCTGCCACACCGATCACCTGCCACAGTTCCTGCAACGCCACCCCCGGCAGTACGGCGAGCAATGGCTCGTCGGGATACTCGTTGATCTGGCGCTGCAGATGAAAGGTCTTGATCCGCGATTTCAGCCCGACCAGGAAAGCGCTGACCGACTGCGGCGTGAGGTCCGCGGCGTCCGCTGCAGTGGCCGGCCCGCTGTGCCGCCCCGGCAGGCGGGTGCCGCCCTGCCAGTCGCGGTGGATCGCCTCGATGCCGGCCAGTCCAACGTGCACGGTGCGGTCGACCGGGGTGCCGGTGCGCGCCAGGATGCCCACCACCCGGAACGGCTGGTCGTCGTGCTGCGCAAAGCTGACCTTGCCAGCGCCGTGCGCGACCACGATCTGCTGTCCGAGGCGGTAGCCCAACGCGGCGGCGACCTCGGCGCCGAGCACCGCGTCGTACACCCCGGCGAAGGCCTGCCCTTGGGCAAAGCGCAGCGCCTGGCGGTTGCCCACCCGGTAGTGTTCGAAATAAGCAGGCGTGGTGCCGAGCACCCGGAAGCCGCGGTGCGAGTCTCCCAGTGACAGCGGCACGGCCCAGGCCACGTTGGCATCCGCGGCGATTGCCTGGTAGCTCTGCCAGGAGATGTTGTTGGTGGCATTGCCGATGCGAAACACCGCATACAGCAGCAGTTGCACCGGGCCGCTGCGCGCCCCCACCAGCAGGTCGGTGCCGGAAACCGTGTTGGCAAAACTGTTGCGCGCCTCGTGGCGCAGTCGCTCCACGCCGAGCAGCAGGGTGACGCTGAGCGCAATCGAGAGCAGGGTCAACAGCGCCGTGAAGCGGCGATTGAGCAGGCTGCGCAGGGCCAGGCGGAGGATCGGCATCGGACCGGGCCTAGGCTGCCGCACCGGCCTGCGCCAGATCCGGCAGGCGGACCGTGCGGTCGAACAGGGGCTCCAAGGCGGCATCGTGGCTGACGAACACCAGGGTCGAGTCGTGCCGCGCACACTCCTGGAATAGCAGCCGGATGAAGGCCTCGCGCCGGTTGGCATCCAGCGACGAGGTCGGCTCGTCCGCGATCAACAACTGCGGCCCGCCGATCAGGGCGCGGGCGGCGGCGACCCGCTGCTGCTGGCCCACGCTGAGCTCGGTCACCGGGCGCGCCAGCAGCCGCGGGTCGGCCAGCTCCAGATGGGCCAGTAGGCGCTGCGCCTCCTGTTCCAGGGTCGGGGCGTCCTGTAGCGCCTTGGCGCGGCGGCGGGCGGAAAAGCGGCACGGCAGGGTGACGTTCTCGATCACCGACAGGTAGGGGAGCAGGTTGAACATCTGGAAGATCAAGCCGATGTGATCGGCGCGAAAGCGGTCGCGGGCGGCCCCGTCCAGCTGGTCCAGCCGCTGCCCGAGAACCGCCACCCGGCCCTCGGGGGATGTGATCACGCCGGCCAGAAGACTCAGCAGGGTGCTCTTGCCGCTGCCGCTCGGGCCCTCGATGAACAAGCGCTCGCGGCGCTCGATCCGCAGCTCCGCGAGATCCAGCACCAGCGGGCCATCCGGTCGCCAGCGGTAACGCAAGCCGGCGAGCGCCACGGCCGGCGCGGCGCCGGCGTCCGCTGCTGTGGGCGGGTGCGGGGCGGTAGCGGTGGTCATTGCAGTCGCAGGCGGGGCGCGTCGGTGGTCAGTTCGAGCGCGCCCTGGCCGCGCGCGGTGACATACTGGACCGCCAAGTGCCGGATCGCGGGAAAGCGGTCGAATAGCCTCACGTCGAGATACTCCAATCGCCCCGGATCGGTGCAGGCATAGACGTACTCGGCGTTGAAATCGGCATGCGACTCGCTTCCATGGTGCCGACCCGATTCCCCGGCGTGGTCATGATCCGAATCCCCCGGGTGTTCGTGTCCAGCCTCTGACCCGCCACCCGGCAGACCGGTTCCGCTCCTGGCGGACGTCAAGACGCAGCCGGCGGCGGCGGGGATGGCATACAGGGCGGCGGGATGTTCCAGGGTGGCCAGGGTGCTGCGGATGGCGGCCTGCTGTTCCGGCGTGCGCGCCGGATGTTCGAAACCGACCAGATCGGCGGCCGCGGCGGTCAGCTCGATGACCAAGGTCCCGGCGTCGACCGCCAGGTTGAGCTGCGCGCGCCCATGTTCGTGCGCATCTTGTTGGCGCTGCGCGGCGGCGGTCGGGGCCACCGCCGCCAGGGTCAGACAGCAGAGCAGGGTGGTCAGCAGGACGCGGGGTGGGTTGGTGATCACTGGGCTCTCCTTGGGTCATGGCGCTTAGGTGGCGTGGGTGGCGCCGGCTGGCAGCCGCGGCGCGCGTTACTTTATAACACCATGATAAGGGTGCCGACAGGTGCCACGCCGCCCTAAGCAGGAACAGGTAAGTAAGGACATACTGACTATTTGCCGCCGAGTGGCCTCGGCGGTTGCCGGTATTGCCGACCATCACCTATGCTTGACGCAGGTCAAGCGCAGACGCGTCGGCCAAATACAGAGCCCGGCCACCAGAGCCAAGCAAGGGCCAGCTTTCAGGGATTTTGGAGGATAGAGATGACTCAACCGGGAATCGTCCAGCCGGAAGGCTCGGACGAGCAGATCGAACCGATTTTTTACCCCGCCAACAGACTCAGTCCGGGTGCGCCGTTACGCTGGCTGGCGATGGGCTGGCAGGACCTGCGCGCTGCCCCTGTCCCCAGTCTCGCTTATGGGACGGTGCTGGTCGCCATCGGCTGGTTGCTGACCGGCCTGGCACTGCTTGGTGACAATACCGTCGCGCTATTCACCCTGGTGACCGGGTTGATCCTGATCGGCCCGGTGCTGGCATTCGGCCCCTACTCGATCAGTCGCCAGTTGGAGCTGGGTCTGCGCCCGCGGCTCGGCTTCTGCCTGCGGGAGAGCCGCACCCACCTGCGCAACGAGTTGCTGTTCGCCCTGGTATTGCTGGTAATCCTGCTGGTGTGGGCGCGTGCGGCCTCGATGGTGCATGTGTTCTTTCCAATCAGCGACGACCTCGGGCTGATCGGCTGGCTCGAATTTCTCGCCGTGGGGAGCGCGGTCGGCATGTTGTTCGCCGGCATCGTTTTCGTGGTGGCGGCATTCTCGCTGCCCATGATGCTGGATCGCAGCACCGACGCCATCACCGCGGGACTCACCAGCATCAATGCCGTGCTGCAGAACAAGCCCGCCATGCTGGTATGGGCAGCGCTGATCCTTGGCCTGGTGCTGGTCGGCGTGTTGACCGCCTACCTGGGCTTGGCGGTGGTGTTGCCCCTGATCGGCCATGCCACCTGGCACGGTTACAGGGAGACGATAAAGCCACCGGATCCGGCTTGATCTCAGGCCGGCTGGTCCAGGCACGCGGGCAGCCCCAGCGCCAGCGTCGGGTAGCGCAGCGCGATGCCGAGCTCGCGCAGCATGCGGTCGTTGCGCAGCCGGCGGGATTCGCTCAGGTAAGACAAGATCCCGGCCGAGAGCTGGCCGCTGGCCTCGGCCAGGGGCACCAAGGGCGGGCGCGGCAGTCCGGCCAGGTCCGCGACTCGGTTGAAATAGTCGGTCATGTTGCCGGGATGGCCGTCGCTGACGTTGTACAGGGCGCCGTCTGGTGCCCGCGCCATGGCGGCCCGGCACACTGTCACCAAATCGTCGATATGGATGCGATTGGTCCAGGGGGCCTGGTGTTCGGGGACCATGGGCAGCCCCTGGCGCAGCCGCTCCAGTGGCAGCTTGCCCGGTCCGTAGATACCTGCCACCCGCAGGATGACTAGTTCGCCGCCGCCCTGGTCGTGCCAGGCGCGCAACTGCTGTTCGGCGTCCCAGCGGCGCCGCGCCCGGTCCAGCTGGGGGTTCGGCGGGCAGTCCTCGTCCACCCAGGCCCCGCCGCAATCGCCATACACGCCGGTGGTGCTGATGGCGACGATGCGGCGCGGCTGACCGTCGCGCGCGCAGGCCTGCAGAAAGTGGCCGATCCGCGGGTCGGTCGTGCCCTGGGGGGGCGGCGGGGCGAGATAAAAGACCTCCGCCGCCCCGGTCGGAAGGGGCGGCAGCTCGGCCTGGTCGAGATCGGCGAGCAGGGGCGTGATGCCAAGTTCAGCGAGCCCGGCGGCGCTCGCCGGGGTGCGCACCAGGCCGGTGACCGGCTGCCCCGCGGCCGCCAGTTGGCGTCCCACATCTCCGCATCCAACGATTAGCACCATGCCCCCGCGGTTTTAACGACTATTGAAATGGGTAAGAATCTCGCATCCCGAGATGGATTCGGCAAGGAATAGGCATGACCCACGAGGTCCGACTCGTCCCCAGCGGACACCAGTTGCAGGTCGATGACGGCGAGACGGTTCTCGATGCGGCCCTGCGCCAACATATCGGTCTGCCCTACGGCTGCCGTAATGGCCAGTGCGGCAGCTGTGCCGCCCGCCTGCTGAGCGGGCAGGTCGGCTATCCCGAGGATCCTCCAGCGGGCCTGGAAGGACTGCGCCAGGATACCTGTCTCACTTGCCAGGCGCGGCCCCTTACCGACCTGCAGCTGGAGGTGCGCGAAGCCGCCAGCGCGGCGGAGATCGAGCCGCGTATCCTGCCGGTGCGGGTGGATCGGATCGAGCATCTGGCGCACGACGTGATCCGCCTTTACCTGAAGCTGCCAGAGACCCAGCGGCTGCAGTTCCTGGCCGGGCAGTACCTTGACTTCCTGCTCGCCGACGGTAAGCGGCGCGCCTTTTCCATCGCCAATGCGCCGCACGACGACGCCTTGATCGAACTGCACATCCGCCACGTCGACGGTGGCAAATTCACCGACTGGGCTTTTACCCAGATGCGGGAGAAGGCGATCCTGCGCATCAACGCGCCGCTTGGCACCTTCACCCTCGACGAGGTCTCGGACCGGCCGCTGTTGTTCGTTGGCGGTGGTACCGGATTCGCGCCCCTGAAAGGCCAAATCGAGCACGCCTTCCATACCGGGGTGACCCGCCCCATGGAACTCTACTGGGGGGTGCGGGCGCGGCGCGACCTGTACCTGCCCGACCTGCCCGTCAACTGGCAACGCGAGCACGCCAATTTCCGTTTCCAACCAGTGCTTTCCGAGCCCGACAGCGACTGGCCGGGCCGCCGCGGGTGGGTCCACGACGCGGTCTTGGCCGACCATCCCGCGTTGTCGGCTTTCGACGTCTACATGGCTGGGCCGCCGCCCATGATTAGCGCCGCCCGCGACGCCTTCCTGGCCGCCGGTCTGCCGCAGGGGCGTCTGTTCTACGACTCGTTCGACTACGGCGCCAAGAAGGAGACGGCATCGGCCTGAGGCCCATGGTCTCAACGTCCGGCCAGGAAGCCAGCGATTCGGGTTACAGCTTCCGCCAGTTGTTCCAGTGCGGTGGCGTAAGAAAAGCGCAGGTGCTCGTGGTTGCGGTACCGGCCGAAATCCCGTCCCGGGGTAATCGCCACCCCGGTTGCCTCCAGCAGGGCGGCGGCGAAGGCCGCGCTGTCACTGGTGTGGCGCGAAGCGTCAGCGTAGACGTAGAAGGCCCCTTGCGGCAGCACCGGGATGTCGAACCCCAGGTCGCGCAGGGCTGGCACCAGGAAGTCGCGCCGCCGCCGCAGTTCGACCCGGCGCCGCTCCAGTTCGGTGGCGGTTTCCGGCTCGAACGCCGCCATCGCGGCGTACTGGGCCATGGTCGGCGCCGCGATGAACAGGTTCTGGCACAGCCGGGTGATGGCATCGACATAGGGCGCTGGGGCCACCAGCCAGCCGAGCCGCCACCCGGTCATGCCGTAGTACTTGGAGAAGCTGTTCACCACAAAGATGTCGGCGCCATCATGCAGGGCCGTGCGGATCGGCGCGTCGTAGACCAGCCCATGGTAGATCTCGTCCACCACCAGGGTGCCGCCCAGTGCCCGCACCGTCGCGGCAATCTCGCTCATCCCGGCGGGCACGATCAGGCTGCCCGAGGGGTTGGCCGGCGATCCCAGCAACACGGCGCGGGTGCGGGCGGTCCAATGGCTGCGGATGGCGGTTGCGTCGAGCTGGTAGCCGGTTTGCGGTGGGCAGGGCAGCGCCACCGGCACCCCGCCGTACAGGCGCACGAAGTTGGCATTGCAGGGATAGCCGGGATCGGCCAGCAGCACTTCGTCGCCGGGGTTGAGCAGGGTGGCGAACACCGCCTGCAACGCCGCCGAGGAGCCCGGCACTACGGCGATGCGCCCCGGCTCGGGACGGATCCCGGCCGGGTAGTGGGCGGCGATGCGCTCGCGTAGCTCCGGCAGGCCCAGCGCCGGGGTGTAGCGGGTCCGTCCCTCGGCCAGGGCACGCTGCCCGGCGGCCAGAATGGGGCTGGGCGTGGGAAAGTCCGGTTCGCCCACCTCCAGGTGAATCACCGAGCGGCCGGCGCGCTCCATCGCCTGGGCCCGCGCCAACACCTCCATTACCTCGAACGGCTGGATTTGCGCCATGCGGTCGGCTTGCGGCGGCTCAACCCGGGGCATCGCCCGCTGCCTCCAGGCGCGCCAGCAGGGCCTCGAGCCGCTCTTCGAGCGCGGCGATCCGGTCCTCCAACTCGTCGATGCGGTCGGGGTGCGCGTTGGACGGCGGCGCCGGGGTGGCGGCTGACGCCGGTGCGGCGCTGACCTCGCCGCACAGCAGTTGGGCGTATCGGTCCTCGCGTTGCCCCGGCCCCTTGGGCAAACATCGCACCAGTGGCCGTCGGCGTTCCGCCATTTCGTCCAGCAGCACCAGGATCTCCTCCGGCCCGTCGAATTCGGCCATGCGCTGGGTGCGCGAGCGCACCTCGTTCAAGGTCTGCGGCAGCCGCAGCAGCAGCACCGCCAGGATCGCCTGTTGTTTGCGGTTGAGGCCCAGGGCACGCGGCATGCGGTGCGTGATGCGCTTGGCGCGATCGCCGTAGTCGACTCGGACCAGTTCCCGTTCGGCCAGGCCGTTGACGATGTGGCCGACCTCGCCCTGACTGAGATTCATCACCGGTTCCCGGCTAGTCTTCTGGTTACAGGCGAGGGTGAGGCTGTTCAGGGTGAGCGGGTAGTTGTCGGGCGTGGTCAGCTCTTTTTCCATCAGGGAGCCGAGCACCCGGGCCTCCACCGCGCTGAGGAATGGCGCCGGCGGCGCGTTATCATCGGTCACGTTCGGGTCTCGCGATCAAGGGGGATCGAACGATACTCGGGCATCCATGCCCCGTGTTCAAGGACTCACTGGAGGGCGTACATGAACGACGTGGTGCGATTGACCGACCGGGCCTTCGACCCCGGTGCCGAGACCGCCGCGGTGCATGATGGCAATCCGCGCGTCGGCGGCGTGGTCAGCTTCCTGGGCCTGATGCGCGACCTCAACCAGGGGGTGGCGGTACAAGCCATGCGCTTGGAACACTATCCGGGCATGACCGAGAAGGCCCTGCAGAGAATCGTTGCCGAGGCCCGGGCGCGCTGGGATCTGGCCGCGGTGCGGGTGGTGCATCGCGTCGGCGAGGTGTGCCCGCAGGACCCGATCGTCCTGGTGGCGGTCGCCGCCCGGCATCGTGGCGAGGCGTTTCGTGCTTGCGAGTTCATCATCGATTACCTGAAGACCCGGGCGCCGTTCTGGAAAAAGGAGCGCACCGCCGATGGCGAGCGTTGGGTCGCGGCCCGCGGCAGCGATGCACAGGCGCAGGCGCGCTGGACGCCTGGAAAGGGCTGAAACGGCCCCGGTGGATGGAGTAATATCCGGAAACATCCGAAAACTTCGAGGTCGAGTGCGCGCCGTGGTGAGGTTCATGCGCAAAAAAACCTGCCCGACCTGTGGCGTGGTCGATTTTACCCGCCGGCCGCGCACCTTCTGGATGCGCTGGTTCCCAGGCAGTCGCCTCTACCAATGTCGGCACTGCCGCGACTACATCCTGTTGCTGGGCGGCGCCGATTCCGAAGACGAGGTCACGCCCGAGGGGGTTTGAGCCCGGCGTATCCGGCCGTTGCCGATAGCCGCACCGGCCAGGCCACCGCATCGAGTAGGCGCCGGGCGATGGCATCCAGCGGCTCGCCGTGTTCGCCGACAATGGCGAGGCTGCCCCAGTCCGTGGGCAGGACCTCACCCTGGAAGCGCTGATCCTCGACCCGCGCGACCTGCGACACGGCTTCGTCCGGCATGAAGAAAACGGTGACTGGCCCGAGCCGCCCCGGCAGTACCAGGTGAATACCTTTTTTTCGGCGCATCAGGCACTCGGCGGCGAAATTGACCTGGCCGAGATGGTCGTGCATTTGGGCGCCATGGCGCCCGAACAGCGCGGTCAGCTGGCCGGTACTGATGTCGTTGATCTCACGCAGGTGGTGCAGTTCATCGTGGACATGCTGCAGCACCGCCTCGGCCAACCCCAGGCTGCGGCGCTCCAGCGGCGACAGGTACCAACTCAGCGAGATCGCCGACACCACCAGGAACAAGCCCGCCGCCAGGCTCGCCCAACGCCGCTGTCCACCTGCCGGCAGCGGTCGCTGTGCAAAGCTCACTGCCAGCTGGATGCGCTCGGGCAACTCCGGTGGTGGCGAGACATTGAGCAGGGCGCGCAGCCGGGCTTCCTGGGCACGGGTGCGCCGTGCGAACTCGGCGCAGGTCGGGCAGGCCGCTTCGTGCTCCGTTACCTCGGCATCGTTGCGCAGCGGTGCCTCGAGCAGTTTGCGGCGGAAGCTCAGGCAGTCCATTTCAGGCGCCCCGCCCGGTGCGTTCGATGGCATCGGGTTCGAGTGCGGCGCGCAGCGCCTTGCGCGCGCGGAACAGGCGGGTCAGCACGGCGTTGGTCTTGAGGTCCAACAGCGCCCCGATTTCTTCGCAGCTGAAACCGCCGACCACCTGCAACAGCAGGGGCTCGCGATAATCCAGGTGGAGTCCGGACAGGGCGCGCCGCAGCACGAAGGCCTCGGTGCTGGTGTCATAGCCGCGGTGTGGTAACTCCGTCAGGCTGCCGGGATCGCGCAACTCGGGGCGTTGCCGCTCGTACAGTCGCGCTTGCTCATTGCGCAGGATGGTGTAGAGCCAGGCGCGTGCCGCTGCGGCGGTGCGCAGGTTTTCCTGGGCGCGCCAGGCGCGCAGAAACGTCTCCTGCACCAGGTCTTCGGCCTGTTCGGCGTCATGGCAGAGCGCGTAAGCGTAACGATACAGCTCGGGCGTTGCCGCCCGAATCAGGGCCTCGAAACGGTCATTCATTTTCCCCATGTCCAGAAAGACCGGCGGCGGGCCGGGTTTATTGCCGCGCTAAACGCGTAAGCTTAGCAGCCCCGCGGCGCGTCAGCCGGCGTGCTGCAGAAAGCGGATCTCGCGGCGGTAGGGGAAGATGTCGGGAAAGCCGCCGGCGGCCACCGTGGCCTGCAGCTGCCGCCAGTAGCCCGCGTCGAGTAGCTGCGGATGCTGCCGCATAAAAATCTGGCGCCAGATGGGATTGCCGAACAAAAAGGTGGCGAATTCCTCAGGGAAGACGTCATTGGGCCCCACCGAGTACCAGGGCTCGGCCGCCCACTCGTCCTCGGGGGTGCGCGGTGGTGGGATCTGCCGGAAGTTGCACTGGGCGATGGGCAGGATCTCGTCGTAATCGTAGAAGATCACCCGGCGGTGGCGGGTCACGCCGAAATTCTTGAACAGCAGATCACCGGGAAAGATGCCGGCGGCGGCAATGTCCTTGATCGCATCCCCGTATTCCTGCAGGGCATGGGCGATCTGCGCCGGATCCGTGGTCGCCTCGAGGTAGAGGTTCAACGGGTCCAGACGCCGCTCGATGAACAGGTGCCGGATTACCACCGCGTCGCCTTCCACCAAGACCTGTGCCGGCGCGTCCTGCTGCAGTTCCGCGAGCAATTCTTCGGTGAAGCGCGCCAGCGGGAAGGCGGCGTAAGAGAACTCCCAAGTATCGGCCATGCGCCCGACCCGGTCATGCCGCTTCACCCAGCGGTGCTTGTCTATGACCTCCTGGCGGGTAACGTCCTTGGGCGGCGCAAACCGGTCCTTGATGATTTTGAACACATAGGGGTAGGAAGGCAGAGTAAACACGGCCATCACCATGCCCTTGGTGCCCGGTGCGACGACCAACTGGTCGGAAGAGTGCCGCAGGTGGTCGAGGAAGTCGCGGTAGAACTCGGCCTTGCCCTGCTTATGGAAACCCAGCGCGGTGTACAGGTCCGCGGTCGATTTGCTCGGCAGGAAGCTGCGCAGAAAACGCACCACGGCCGACGGCACTTCGGTATCGACCAGGAAGTATGCACGGGCGAAGCTGAACAGGTTGGCGACGTCGTCGGACTCGGTGACCAGGGCGTCTACGTAGACTTGGCCGTGGTCGTTGCGCAGCAGCGGCAGGATGAAGGGGCGTTCCTCGCCGCCGTTGATGGCGCGCCCGACCAGATAGGCTGCCTTGTTGCGGTACAGCAGCGGCGTCAGCAGCTGGACCTGGAAGTGCTGGCGCAGCGCAGAGGGGCGCTGCGGCAGCTGGCGCAGGCGGCGCACGATAAGGCGTACGTCGCGGTGCAGATCCTCGAACGGCAGGCCGATGTCGGCGTCCTCAAGCATGCGGGTCAGCGCCCGCCGCCAGCCTTCGCGGGTCGGGTAATAACTGCGGTAGGTGGGCTGATCGCCCTCGATGCGTTCGGTCGAGATCGACGGGCGCACGAAGATATTGTCGTTGTGATAGTAGTGGCGCGCGAACAGGCGGATGAACACCGAGTTGTAGAAGGTCTCCGCCAGTTCCGGCTGCCGGTGGCGGTACAGCATGCCCAGGTACTGCAGCTTCACCTCGGCCCACAGTACCGGGTCGATCTCGGCCAGGTTGAAGCGGGCGCGCAGTTCATCGATCGCCTCCTGCACCCGGGTGTCGTACAGGCTGATGCGCTCGGCAACGCAATTTCGCCCCGCGGGCCAGTCGCCGCGGATGTAGTGATCGCGCGCCTGGCGGGTCATTTCACGATAGATGCGAAAGTGCTTATTGAAGCCTTTCAGGATGGTGCCGGAGATGTCCTTGGCGACCAGCAAGCTGTCCAGCAGGCCGCTCAGGCTGCCGCCCAGGCCGGGGATGGCGTTGCTCATACTGCAGCCGGAGTGGTTGCCATGGCCGCAGGATATAGCATGCTGCGGCGCAGCATACAATGCCATCTAGCCACTGCAGAAACTTGATTGGCCGCTGCGTGCACTGCCGTAGTGCCGCTGTCGGAGGTCGTTATTGGGGGCTCAGCCGAGCCCTCAGGGATGGGTCGCCAACTGCCGTTCCAGCTCGGGCAGGTCCAGGATCGGCGCGGCGCAGGCCGTGCCGCGGCACAGGTAGGCGACGGCGCCGGCGTTCGCCCGACGTTGCGCCAGCAGGCCGGGCAAGTCGGTCGCTGCGGCCGGTATGGCATAACAGCTGCGGTGCAGGCGCCAATGGCGGTCAGCCGCGGCGCGCCACTGCGCCAGCTGCGGCTCGTCGGCGCGGATCACCAGGGTCTCGGGGGGTTCCAGGTAATCCGCCAGCGCCAGCAGCAGGGTCGGATGCGCATAAGGCATGCGCTCGACGGCCGGCCAGGCGGCCTGGAGGGTGCGGGCGGCGGCGTCGAGGTAACGGGTCTCGCCCAGCAGGTGGCCGAGCCGTTGCAGTGCCAGCGCGGCCACGCCGTTGCCGGCCGGCGTGGCGTCATCGGCCCAGGGCTTGGGGCGGTGCAGCAGCTGCTCGTGGTCGTCGGCGGTGAAGAAGAAGCCGCCGGGGCCAGGATCCTCGAAGTGCGCCAGCAGGGCGTCGGCGAGTGCGACGGCCCAGTCCAGATCCGCAGTGCGCCAGCGCGCCTGCAACAGTTCCAGCAACGCCTCCAGCAGGCAGGCATGGTCGTCCAGATAGGCCGGGAGGTGCGCGATCCCGCCACGGCTGGTGGCGAGCAGGCGGCCATCTCGCCAGTGCGTGGCGCGCAGAAAATCCACGGCACGGATCGCCGAGTCGATCCAGTCCGGTTCGCCCAGCAGTCGGCCGGCCCGTGCCATGCCGGTGATCATGAGCGCGTTCCAGGCGGTGAGGACCTTGTCGTCGCGGCCGGGACGCACTCGCTGGGCGCGCGCCGCGAGCAGCTTGTTGCGGGCGCTGGCCAACAGTCGGCGCACCCCGGAGGCGTCCAGTCCGCTGACGGCTTGCAGCGCGGCGGTGTCCGCCCGGGTGTGCAGATGCCAATGCCCCTCGAAATTGGCGGGGCGGTCCAGGCCGTAGCGGGGCGCGAACACAAGGTATTCGTCTGCTGTCAGCAGCTCGCGCACCGCGGCTCGGTCCCAGACATAGAATCGGCCTTCCTCGCCTTCGCTGTCGGCATCCAGGCTGGAGAAATAGCCGCCGGTGGGGGCTTGCATCTCGCCCATGACCCACTCGGCGGTGCGCCGACAGACGTGGGCGAACAGCGGGCGGCGTCCGGCCGCCTGCCAGGCGTCGGCGTACAGCGCGAGCAGGGCGCCGTTGTCGTACAGCATCTTTTCGAAGTGGGGAATCATCCACTCGGCGTCCACCGCGTAGCGGCAGAAGCCGCCCCCCAGCTGATCGTTCATGCCGCCCTGGGCCATGCGCTCCAGGGTGAACAGCAGCATGTGGCGCAATGATTCGCCGCCACTGCGCTGCCAGCGGTCGAGCAGCAGGGCCAAATTGGTGGGGTGCGGGAACTTGGGGGCGCCGCCGAAGCCGCCGTGGTCGGCGTCGAAGCTGCCGGCCAGCTGCAATTCGGCCTCCTGCAGGGGTGCCGCCGCCAGCAATGCCCGGCCGTCGCCCTGGGGCTCCAGTTCCACCAGGGCTTCCCGCAGGGCGGCGTTTTGTCGGCGGATCGCGTCCGGTTGCTCCCGGTAGGCCTGGTGCACACCCTTTAGCAGGTCGCGGAACGCTGGCAGGCCGTGGCGTGGCGCCGGCGGGAAATAAGTGCCGGCGAAGAAGGGCGCGTGGTCGTCCGGCATCAGGAACAGGGTCAGCGGCCAGCCGCCGGGGCGGCGCGCGAGCAGTTGGTGGGCAGTTTGGTAGATTCTGTCGAGATCCGGCCGTTCCTCGCGATCCACCTTGATGTTGACGAACAGTTCATTCATCAGGGCCGCGGTGCCGGGGTCCTCGAATGACTCATGCGCCATTACGTGGCACCAGTGGCAGGCCGAATAGCCGATCGACAGCAAAATGGGCTTCTGTTCGTGGCGTGCCAGCGCCAAGGCCTCGGGGCACCAGGGCCACCAGTCCACCGGGTTGTGGGCATGCTGCAGCAGGTAGGGACTGGTCGCGGCGGCCAGGCGATTGGTCGGATGCGTTTCCATGCGCCCATGGTAGGCAAAGCCGCGGCGCGAGGAGACCCGCAGTTGCTGTTGTTATTCTCCACCGGATTTGCGCCCGGCCTTTCTGCTACGCTCGACGGCTTTTCCGGGGGCGCGCGTCATGACTACCGAGTTGCTGCTGAAGAAGGACCAGGAACGCCGTCTGCGCGCCGGTCACTGCTGGGTCTACAGCAACGAGGTGGACACCGCGCGTACCCCGCTCAAGGATCTGGCGCCGGGTGCGCCAGTGGCGCTGGTCAGTCACCGCGGCCAGTGGCTAGGCTGGGGCTATGCCAACCCGCACTCGCTGATCTGCGCGCGCCTGGTCAGCCGCGACCCTGAGCATCCCCTGGACCGCTCGCTGCTGGTGCATCGGGTCAATATTGCGTTGGGGCTGCGTGCACGCCTGTACGCCGAGCCCTGGTACCGGCTGGTGTTCGGCGAGGCGGATGGCCTGCCGGGCCTGGTGGTCGACCGTTACGGCGACCTGCTGGTGGTGCAGTTAACCACCGCCGGCATGGAGCGGCAGCGCGAGGCGGTGGTCGAGGCGCTCCAACAGGTGTTGCGACCGCGCGCCATCCTGTTGCGCAACGTTTCGTCGGCGCGCGAGCTGGAGGGACTGGAGCTGTACAACGAAGAGGTCTACGGCACCGTGCCGGAGGCGGTCGAGGTGCGCGAGGGTGGGCTGAGCTTTGGCGTGTCCCTGATCGAGGGCCAGAAAACGGGCTGGTTCTACGACCAGGCGGCCAATCGTGACCGGCTGCTGAAATACGTAGCCGGCAAACGCGTGCTCGACGTGTGCAGTTACGTCGGCGCCTGGGGGCTGCGGGCCGCCGCAGCGGGGGCGACGGCGGTGACCTGTGTCGATGCCTCGCAAGCGGCGCTGGACGGGGTGCAGGCCAATGCTGCCCGCAACGGGCTGGCAGACCGGGTGCAGGTGCGGCGCGGCGATGCCTTCACGGCGCTGAAGGAGCTAAAGGTGCAGGGCGAACGCTATGACATAGTGGTGTTGGACCCGCCTGCCTTCATCAAGCGACGCAAAGACCTCAAGGAAGGCACCCTGGCCTACCGGCGCCTGAACGAGGCCGCGCTGGTCCTGCTGGAGCGCGACGGCCTGCTGGCGACGGCGTCCTGTTCCTTCCACATGGATCGCGACAGCCTGTTGCGGGTGGTGCAGCAGGCCGCGCGGCACGCCGATCGCAGTCTGCAGCTGCTGGAACAGGGGCAGCAGGGGCCGGACCACCCGGTGCACCCGGCGATCACTGAAACCGCCTATCTGAAGGCCTTTTATCTGCGGGTGCTGCCGACCTTCTGAAACGGGCCGGCGGCCGACAGTACCGAACGGTGCCGCGGCGCGTCGGTGGCGTGCAGGGTCGGCGCGGGCCCGGCGCGATCCCCTCCGGCTGCGGTGCCGAATCAGTTTCGTGACAGGCGCAGCAACTCGCTGCGGACCCGTTCGCGGTCTCCTTCGGAGAGGGCCTGCCAGACTTCGGCCACTTCCTGGGCCTCGGCCGTCAGCACCACCGCCTTGTCGTCACCGAACATCAGCCAGGCCGGGTTGACCTCGAGCACCGACGCGATCTCGTCGATCCTGCGTGGCCGCAGGCTTTTGCCGTTTTCGATTTTTTGGATTACCGCCTGATTGGTGCCGGCCTGGACGGCAAGTTGCTCCTGCGTCCAGCCCATCTGCCGGCGGCGGTAGCGCAGGCGTTCCCCGAGCGTCCGCAACCGCGGCGGTATCATCTTGGTACCGTTCATACCTGGCAGCCTCATACCGGTTCTCGCTTCATTGGTCGGAGGGTCCTCGCCTCCTGCAGACGAAACTAACGGCCAGGCCCAAAGAAACTTGAAACGGATTTGGCGCGGGTCCCGCGGCGGCGAATCGGCGCACCCGGGGCGTTGGGTTCAGTCGGGCGGGGCAGCGGTGGGTGCGTCGCTCAGCAGCGGCGCGGTATCCAACCGCTGCTCGATCTGCTGCATCAGGGCCTGGTAGGCGGGGCTGCCGACCGCGCCGTAGCGCTCTTCGAACTCGGCTTCAGAAAGGAACTCGGGCAGGTCACCGACGCGTGGCAAGATGGCTGCCTCGACGATGCCGGCTGCCATTGCCCGTTGCAGTGCCACGGCGGATTCCGCGGAGCGCACGGCCCGCTCGCCGAAGCGGGTGCCGGCGCGGTCCGCGGCTAGGTCTGTGAAACTGAAGCCACTCCCGCCACTGGCGTCGGAGACTTCCTTGAAGACCCCAACCGCATCCGCCAGCGAGGTGTCCGCGGCTGCCGCCAATGCGGCCGATACCAGGAAGTGCTGCGCCAGGTCGCGGCGCCCTTCCAGCGTAAGCAGGAAGCGCCACGGATGCACCCGCGCCTCGGGAAGCAGTGCGCCCATGCCCCGGCCGCTGGCCCAGGCCCCGAGGACCAGCAGCAGGGCGCGGTTCTCGGCCACCGGGTCAAGGTCGGCAGAGCGACGCTTTGCGAGCTCGAACAGCGCCGGCAACACGCTGGTCAGGGAGCCACGTGTCCCCTTGCCATAGTCGTTTAGGCGCACCAGCCGCTTGTGGTAAGCCGCCAACGCCAGGCGGTCGGCCTCGGGAAGGAGGCTCTGGCGCACCGCATCGATCAGCTCGGGGCGCCATTGGTAGGTGAGCCGCGCCTGGTCGTCGGCGATGCGCAGCTCACGGATGCTCTGGCTGGCCAGCTGCAGATCCTGGGAGCGGGCGACCAGACTCAGGGCGCGTTCGACCAGCCATTGCGCCAGTGCGTCCGGCACGCTGAGGGCGCCCAGTTGCAGGCCGGTGAAATGCGGCGCCATATCGGCATCCAGCAGGGTCAGGCGCAGGTTCACGAAGCGTCGCGCCGGCAACCGCGCCAAGCGCAGCGATGCGGTCAGGTGCAGTTCGCCGGGCGTCAGTTCCACCCGGGCGCCGCCGCCGCCATAGGTCTGCAACAGATAATTGGTCGCCAGATCGAGGTCCTGTTCGCTGAGGCTGATCCGCCGCACGGTGCCGGGACGCAGGCGCCGCGGGTCGTGCATCCGCAGCAGTTCCTTGGCGCGGCCGATGTCCGCGTGGGACAGCTGCCGCTCCTGCACCGTGAATGGCCGATCGGCGAGGGCGAACCAGGCCAGCGCGGCGAGCGCAGCGGTGCCCAGCAATAGCAGTAGGAGCAGCAGTCGCAACAACAGGCGCATCGCGTGGTACCGGGGCGGTTCGGCGCCAGCCTAAGCAATCGCTTGCAACGGCGCAACGCGGCAGCATCCGGGTGCGTAGAATGGCGGCTTCCGGCGGAGTAGCGCGCCTTGCCGCACCTTTACCTCGCAATCACGGCACACGGCTACGGTCATCTGGCGCAGGTGGGCCCGGTGGTCGCGGCGCTGGCCGCGTACTTACCGGGACTGCGCGTTACTGTCCACAGCGAATTGCCCCCGCAGGTGCTGGCGGCCTGGCTGCCGGCCGGGTTTCGGCAGCTTGACGGCGCAGCCGACCCGGGGATGGTCATGGCGGGTCCGCTGCAGGTGTGCTGGGCGGAGAGCGTGGCCGCCTATGAGGCCTTCCTGGCAACCGCCCCGCGTCGCCTGGCGTCGCTGCGGCGCTTGTTCCTTGCCGATCCCCCCGACCTGGTGCTGGCCGATGTGCCCTGGCTTCCCCTGCTGGCGGCGCGCGACCTGGATATTCCGGCGGTGGCGCTGAGTTCGCTCAACTGGCACGACATCCTCGTCGAAGGCGCCGGGTTCTACCGGGTTTCCCCGGCGCTGCGGGAGCACCTCGCCGCCGGCTACCGGGCAGCCGATCTGTTCATCCGCCCGACCCCGAGTATGCCCATGGCCTGGCTCGAAAACGCCCGTGGCGTGGGGCCGATTGCCCGGCTCGGCCGCAATCGCGCGGCGCAGCTGCGCCGCCAGCTGCGATTGTCCGCGCTCACGCCGCTGGTGCTCATGCAGTTCGGCGGCATTGCGGCGGCGCCGCAGTGGCTGCGCGGCGCGCCGCCGGCTGGGACGCACTGGCTGGTCCCGCCCGGGTCTGGCAAGACCGGTGCCGGGGTCACTCCCTACGCGGCCCTGGATCTGCCTTTCCAGGATCTGGTGGCATCGGTCGACCTGCTGGTCACCAAGCCGGGCTATGGGAGCTTCGTCGAGGCGGCCGGCCACGGCCTGCCGGTACTGTATTTAGGGCGCGACGATTGGCCGGAGACGCCGTACCTGGTCGAATGGCTCGGCCGCCAAGTCCCCAGCGCGGCGGTCGCGGCTGCGACCTTGGGAGGGGGCGAACTGGCGACACAGGTGCAGCGGCTGCTGGCGGCCGGGCGGTCGCCGCCGGTGGCCCCGACCGGGGTCGTCACGGCTCGCGATATGTTGCTGCCGTTGCTCGTAGACGACCGGACCTGACGCCGTCCCGCTGCCGTTGCTGGCGGCCATTCCAACGTCCGCATTGTCCGGCGCGGCCCGGATGCGGCGCAGCTTGCTCCGGGACAATGTTTCCGCCGCGGTTGAGTTGCGCTAGGCGTTCAGGCCCTACAGCGGGCCGGGCCGCGGGTTACACTAGCGCCCCATGTTGTATCCCGATATCGATCCCGTCGCCCTGGATCTGGGGGTGGTCCAGATCCGTTGGTATGGACTCACTTACCTGGTGGGGTTCGCCGCTGCCTGGTGGCTGGCGCACCGCCGCAGCCGGTACCCGGGGTCGGGCTGGGCGCCGGCACAGATCGACGACCTGTTGTTCTACGCCGCGATCGGGGTCGTGGCCGGCGGGCGGCTCGGTTACATCCTGTTTTACGGCTTCGACGACTGGCTGGAAGAACCGCTGCGCTTGTTCCGGGTATGGGAGGGCGGTATGTCCTTCCACGGGGGCTTCCTCGGGGTGTTGGCGGCGCTCTGGTTATATGGGTACCGGTACCAGCGGCGCTGGTTCGCGCTGACCGACTACGTCGCCCCGCTGGTGCCGCTGGGCCTGTTGTCGGGGCGCCTGGGTAACTTCGTCAATGGCGAGTTGTGGGGCGCGCCGGGCAATGTGCCCTGGGCCATGCAGGTGCCGTGCGAGCGCTTCGCCGACCTGTGTTTCCAAAAGCTGGCACTGCCCCCAGGGACGCTGCTGAGTCCGCCCTTGCACCCCAGCCAACTGTACGAGGCGCTGCTCGAGGGCGTGGTACTGTTTGCCATCCTGTGGTGGTACGCGGCGCGGCCGCGGCCACGCATGGCGGTGTCGGCGCTGTTTCTGCTCGGTTACGGCGGGTTCCGGTTCGCGGTGGAGTTCGTGCGCATGCCCGACGCGCACCTGGGCTATCTCGCCTTCGGTTGGGTCACCATGGGGCAGTTGCTGTCGGCGCCCATGATCCTTGCCGGCGCGCTCATGCTGCTGCTGGCCTACCGGAGCAGGCCGTGAAGCAATACCTCGACTTGTTGCGCCGGGTCCGCTATGACGGCGATCGCAAGGCGGACCGCACCGGCACCGGCACGCTGTCGGTATTCGGGCACCAGATGCGCTTCGACCTCGGTCATGGCTTCCCGTTGGTCACGACCAAGAAGATCCATCTCAAATCGGTTGTCCACGAGTTGTTGTGGTTTCTGCGCGGCGACACGAATACCCGGTATCTGAAGGAAAACGGCGTCAGCATTTGGGACGAGTGGGCGAGTCCGGATGGCGAGCTGGGGCCAGTGTACGGCTACCAGTGGCGCAGTTGGCCGGCCCCCGACGGCCGG
Source organism: Gammaproteobacteria bacterium (assembly GCA_041307205.1). GTDB lineage: Bacteria > Pseudomonadota > Gammaproteobacteria > Chromatiales > Chromatiaceae > JARRQB01. The sequence continues at coordinate 25,196 of JBFZDU010000439.1, forward strand.
CACATCGACCAGATCGCCCAGCTGGTGGAGCAGATTCGGCGCAACCCGAATTCACGCCGCCTGATCGTCTCCGCCTGGAACCCCGCCGACCTGCCGGACGAACGCCTGTCACCGCAGGCCAACGTGCGCGCCGGGCGCATGGCGCTTGCGCCCTGTCACGCCTTTTTCCAGTTTTACGTCTGCGACGGCCGGCTGTCCTGCCAGCTCTACCAGCGCAGCGCCGACATCTTCCTCGGGGTACCCTTCAACATCGCCAGCTATGCGCTGCTCACCATGATGCTTGCCCAGGTATGCGATCTGGAATGCGGTGAATTCATTCACACTTTGGGCGATGCGCATCTGTACGCCAACCACCTGGCCCAGTGTGACGAACAACTCGGGCGCACGCCTTACGCGCTGCCGCGGCTCCGCCTCAACCCCGCAGTGCGCGACCTGTTCGCTTTCACCTACGGGGACTTCGAGATCAGCGATTACCGCTGCCACCCCCACATCAAGGCGCCGGTTGCCGTCTAGCCCGCGCGCCGGCGGGCCAGCTGCGGCGCAGCGACGTCTTCGTTGGGATCCCCGAGTCCTGCGGGCACTGTCGGTGCTGCATGTGGCGGCGCAGCCGGCCAGCTCCTCAGGCGTCGGCTTCGTAACGCGAGGGGGTCACGCCCGCGGCGGCGAGGAATTCCCGGATGTGCTTGACTTCGGTGCGGCCACAGGCGCCGCCGTGATGCGGGCGGTGCAAGGTCCCTTCGACGCCATGCAGTACCGCGCGCAGCTTGGTGCCGCTGCTGTTCTCCAACTCCGCGCCCAAATGGTGCAGGAGCGACTCGACGTCCCGCCAGTGG
>JBFZDU010000440.1:0-22490 GCA_041307205.1 Gammaproteobacteria bacterium
GCGAGATCGCGCCGCGCCGCCACAGCCAGTTGATCCTGCCGATGATGGCGGGCCTGCTGGCAGAGGCGGGACTGCGGGTGTGCGACCTGGACGGCCTGGCCTTCGGGCGCGGTCCTGGTTCGTTCACCGGTGTGCGCATCGCCACCGGGGTGATCCAGGGGGCCGCGTTCGGCGCTGCCCTGCCGGTGGCGCCCGTCTCCACGCTGTTGGCCCTGGCGCAACGAGCGCGCCGCGAACATGGCGCGGCGCGCGTGCTGGCGGCCCTGGATGCGCGTATGAACGAGGTCTACTGGGCCCCGTGCGAGCCGGCTCGGGAGGGTCTGATGCAATTGGCCGGCCCCGAGCAGGTGGTGGCGCCCGGGGCGGTGCCGGTGCCTGAGGCTGGCGCATGGGTGGGGGCGGGCAGCGGCTGGGCGGCCTATGCCCCGGTGCTGCAAGCGCGACTGCGATCCCGCCTGGACCGGATGTTGCCCGGGCTGCAGGTCCATGCCCACGACATCGCCGTGCTCGGTGCGGCGATGCTCAAGGACGGCGCAGGGGTCGCCGCCGAGCAGGCCATACCGGTTTACCTGCGCGACCAGGTGGCGTGGAAAAAGCAGGGGGCCGCGTGATCCGGCAGGGTGGCACTTGGTTGCGGCCGAGGCGGACGGGCGGGGCTGAGGTCCTATGACTGACCACGCCACCTGAGCCGAATTCGAGCGCCAACGAGCGGGGCGAACAGGGTGACCATGAGCACGACCGGCCAGAGGTTCCCATCTTTGAATGTGTAAGCTTCGAGCATTTCCGCCCAGGACTTGCCTTGCATCAAGCCACCGAAGCCAAACTCGAAAAGCAGGGTGAGGCTGAACCACAGACCGCCGGCGAGCATGCAGCGCGAAGCTGTCTTCAGTTCCATCCACCGTGCGAGCCCAACCGCGACGATGACGATCAAAGCGGAAAGCGACAAGCCGCTGAGGAGAAAAGCAGCTGCCCTGCTCAGGTTCGGCAAGAGCAGGGCCTCACGGAAGGCCCCGTTCAGCATGGCCAGCATCAAGATCAGAAGCCAAGCGCAAAGGGTTTTGAGCACAAACATGAAATGGCCCATTGGGTACCGACCGGGTTTTATCACACTGGCGCTGCAATGAGGCGCCGCACCAGCCCTGGCATTGGCGGCCCGCTCCCATCCCCGCGCGCGACGGTGGACCCGCTGGGCGGATGACGGGACGTCCAGGGTCGTCATTCTTTACAGTCATGCGCAGTCCGGCTTGTTTGGAAGCGCCAAAAATAATGGCGTAAACACCCGGCCAGGCGTCCGGCGCGGCCACCGCTGGTACTCAGTTTCGCCTCATGTATCCCGCGCATCGAGCAGCCTGCGGTCGCGGCGTGAACGCGCCTGCAGGCCGGTAGTGCGGGCACGCGTTGCGACGTGCGTGGTGCAAAGCGCGGTCCTGACCGGCGGTGCCGGTTTCGATGCCGGCGCATTTCGGGTCCATGTCCGCAGGCGCAGCGCAATTTGTCAGTAATCTTTACAAAACTAGTCAGGAATCTATGGGAAAGCCCGCCGCCGCGTCTTGAAGATGCTGTAAGTCAATGATTCGCGGATTACAAAAGTTACTTGGCAAGATTCATGCTTATTTGCGGGACGGCCTGTATCGCGAGTCGATGAACAAGGCCGTACAAATCAAGAATCGTCAATGTTGGGGGAGCGTATTACATGAAAAGACATGCAGGATTCGACAAGAAGACAGTGCGCGGCATCGTCGCCGCATTGCTGACAACACCCACCTATTAGTTAGGGGATCAATGAATGGGTTCAAGCGCAGGCCATAGGCGGCAGGTTGATCTTTTGCCTGCAGCTTAATCCACGACCCTTCATCCAGGAGAAATCAAGCAATGAAAAAAATCAGGATGGCAGCAGCCGCATTAGTTTCACTTTCAACGACCCTGTGCTTCAGCAACAGCACTGCTAATGGGCTCACACCGATAGAGCAGCTCGGTGCGCACCTCTACTTCGACGAAAATCTGTCGGAGCCGGCAGGTCAGTCATGCGCAAGCTGCCATGACCCGGCCTTTGCCTTTGTTGATCCGGACCATCGCCTGCCGGTCTCCGAGGGTGTCATCGACGGACTGTTCGGCGGCCGGAACTCGCCCAGCGCCGCCTATGCGATGTACAGCCCGGTGCGTTTCTTCGATCCGGCCGAGGGGCTCTGGATCGGCGGACAGTTCTGGGACAGCCGCGCCACCGGTGAGGTACTGGGAGACCCGCTGGCTGACCAGGCCCTGGGACCCTTCTTGAATCCGGTGGAGATGAATAATCCGAGCAAGGCGACCGTGATTGCCGACGTGGCCAAATCAGACTACGCCGCCCTGTTTGAGCAAGTCTGGGGCGCCGACAGCCTCAACGATGTGGAGACGGCCTACAACCAGGTTGCACTCTCGATTGCCGCCTTTGAGCGCACCAAGATCTTCGGCCCGTTCACCTCCAAATACGACGCCTATCTGAAATCCTGCCTGGATCTGGGCGGCGAGCCTGGCGACTGCGCGGTTGGCGTGGGCGTTGCTGCCGCAAAGGCGGGTAGAATCTTTTCCAAAAAGGAGTGGCGCGGCCTGCAGCTCTTCATGGGTGAAAATAATAATGATGGCGTGCTCGCCGTAGGGGAAGGCGCTATGTGCGCCGCCTGCCATGTAGCGGACTGGACGGCCGCCGCGGACTACGACCTGCCGGTCCAGACGCCTGACTGGGCCCCCACCGGCATGGTGCCGCCAGTTTTCACCGACTTCACCTACGACAACCTTGGCATCCCCAAGAGCGAGCACCGGCTGCTGGCCGGCAAGCCGGTTGATCTCGGACTCGGTGCCGTGGTGGGCGACGAGGCGGAAAACGGCAAGGTCAAGGTCATGGGGCTGCGCAACATCCAGAGGACCGGCCCCTACGGGCACAATGGCTTCTTCAGAAGCCTGGAGGAGATCACCCACTTCTACAACACCCGCGATGTGGCGGCGGAAGGATGGGAGGCGCCGGAGTATCCCGACACGGTCAACACCGATGAGCTCGGCAATCTGGGTCTGAGCAATCAGGATGAGAAGGCGCTGGTGAAGTTCATGGAGACCCTCACCGACGGCTATATGGACAACCGCCCGACCAAACGCAAGCCAGCCCGATGAACAGACTCCTCGGCAATCAGGACCGACCAGCGACACTGCGCTGAGCTGTGAGTCAAATCGCAGAAATCCCGGCCACCGTGCCGGGATTTTTGCGGGACGGTCTGTATCGCGAGTCGATGAACCAGGCCGTACAAATCAAGAATCGTAAATGTTGGGGGAGCGTATTACATGAAAAGACGTGCAGGATTCGACAAGAAGACAGTGCGCGGCATCGTTGCTGCATTGCTGGCAGCACCCACCCTCGCCGGCGCAGTCGAGTTCGTCGACGGCGGCGTCGCCATGCCGGAGAAGGTCCTGTTGGGCCAGCTGCTGTTTCATGACAAATTGCTGAGCGGCAACCGCAATATCTCTTGCGCGACCTGCCACCACGCCCTGACCGACACCGGCGACGGGTTGTCGCTGCCGGTCGGCGAAGGCGGCCGCGGCCTGGGTGTGACGCGTGACACGGGGACCGGCCGCGACGCCATCCACGAACGGGTGCCGCGCAATGCCCCCCCGGTGTTCATGCTCGGCAGCACCGCGGTCACGCGGATGTTCCATGACGGGCGGCTGGAGAAAAATCCCGCCTTCCCGAGCGGCTTCGAATCGCCGGCCGGTCAGAACCTGCCCGACGACCTCGAGAACATCGTCGCCGCGCAGGCCATGTTCCCGGTCACCAGCGGGGCCGAGATGGCGGGCCAGGCCGGTGAGAATCCGATTGCCGACGCCGCGGCCGCTGGGGACCTGCAGGAAGTGTGGCGGCGGCTGGCGCGGCGCTTGCGCAACAACCCCGAGTACGTCGCCCTGTTCCAGGACGCCTTCCCCGGCGAGATCCTGGGCCGTAACGACATCACCTACGCCCATGCGGCCAACGCCATCGGCGCCTTCGAGATCGCCGCCTGGCGCGCCAATGCCAGCCCCTACGATGCCTTTCTTGCCGGCGACAACAACGCCCTGACGGTCGAAGAGCGCGCCGGCTACCGCCTGTTCAATGGCAAGGCGGGCTGCGCCTCCTGCCACTCCGGCGAGCTCCTCAGCGACATGGTGTTCCACGCCATTGCCATGCCCCAGATCGGCCCCGGCAAGGGTCAGGGTCCGAGCGGTCGGGAGGACTGGGGTCGCGGCGCGGTGACCGGCAATCCGGCGGACAACTTCAAGTTCCGCACGCCGCCGCTGCGCAACATCGCCCTGACGGCGCCTTACGGTCACGCCGGGGCCTATGACACGCTCGAGGCCGTAGTGCGCCACCACCTCGATCCGGTAGCCGCGCTGTATGCCTACGACTGCGCGGCGCAGATCGTGGTGCCGGCGCGGGATGATCTCGATGCCATCGACTGCGCGGTGATGTCGGCCCCGGCTCTGGTCGCGGACATCGCTGCCGCCAACGAGCTGGCGCCGATGCGGCTCAGTGACACCGAGGTGGGGCAATTGGTCGCCTTCCTGCACACCCTAACCGACAAGAGCAACATCGACCTGCGCCGCGACGTGCCCAAGTCGGTGCCCAGCGGCCTGACCATCGTCGAATAATCCGAACCTTTGGTCGCCGGCGCGCCGCGAGGTGCGCCGGCTTTTTTTTGGCCGAATGTAGCGATGGGTCCGGTGATGCTGCGGTTCGACCGCAACCCATGTCGCATCTGGGGGCGATCCCGGGCAGCGTAACGCCGGCTAACTGGTGCCTGTCGCACCCGCCTGGTCATGGGCCGCCATGCGGGCGGCGAGTTTCGGCCAGTCCTGCTCCTGCAGCACCCGCGCGAGCCGGTGCTGCGCTCCGGTCTTCAAGGCCCGCCGCCGCTCGCCTAAGTTCTGCACCCCGTAAAAGGGCAGCATCAGGTAGAAGGCGTCGTCGCTGTATTGGGGCAGCGGCGTCAAGACGTCCGCGCGGCGGCTATGGTAGGCATCTTCGCCCTCGGCGCAGGCGCGGTCGAAGACGTTGAACTGGCGGCAGGCCATGGGACGCAGGGGGTGGACGGCGCAGGTATCCTCGACCAGAAACGGGCAGGGCTGGCCCTTGCGGTAGCTCGCCTGTTGGTCGTGCAGCCGGGGGCGCTGGCCGCCGGCGACCTGCTCCACCGCGTACCAGTAGAGGCCGATCAGTTCGAGCGGGTAGACCGGAATGGTCAAGTGCGAGCGGCAGCAGGCGGCGCAGCCCTTGCCGCAGGCCAGCCGCCGACCCTGCGCTGTGGCGCGACGGATCCCTTCGTGCACGCCCTGGTCGGTGAGGTGATAGGCATCGAGCAGGGCCGGCAGCCACTGCTGCCGCGCCTCGTCGGTCGGGAAGCGCTGGCGTTGCGACGGTGGATAGGCCGGTGTCTGCTCGGTCACTGTGGCTGCTCCGCGTCGCCTGGCGGTGGCGGGGCCTCGAGTTGCGCCGCCGGCACCTCGTCCTGGAAGTAGTAGTCGTAGTTCTTGTGCAGGTGATTGGTGAACTCCCAGGCTTCGTTGTAGGAGAGGCCGCTGTTCTCGGGGAAGATCACGCGCACGTACAAACCGTTGCGTTCGGCGTCGCGCAGTGCCGCCAGGCGCTGATCGAGCGTCGCCCGGCTGACCTCCTCGAAGCTGCCTGCGCCATCGCCGCGGTAGGCGATGCGGTAGCCGCGGCCTTCCTTCCAGTAACGCACCTCGACCAGGCGTCGCCCCTGGGACGAACGCGCCGGTCTGACCAGCTTGTCGTAGCGCACCTTCAAGTCGTCGTACTCGCCGACCAGCACCAGGAACTTGCGCTCGGCTTCCTGGCGTTCGCCATGTAAGCCTTCGAGCTGCTGTTGCTGCTGGGCGACGGTCTGTTGCAGCGCCGTGGCGCTGGCCTGGGCACTCTCGAAGCGGGTCTGCAGGTTCCTCATATTCTGCTCCAGACCGGCGACGTTGGCCTCGAGATTGACGATGTGCTGTTGGGACCTGTCCAGGCGCACCTTGGCGCTGTCGAGATCGGTCTCCAGCCGCTGGCGCAGCAGCGTCAGCTGGCCGGTCTCGCGCTTGAGGCCGTCGCGTTCCGCGGTCAGGTCGGTGATCCGCGTAACCTGGTTGGTGATGGTGGTTTCCTGGGACAGGTTGCGCTCTTGCAGGCGCATCAGCTGCAGCTGCAGTTCCGACACGCGGTCGCGCGCAGCGTGCAATTGCACGGACAGGCTGTCTTTCTCCTCGCCAGTGGCGCGCGCCAGTTCCGAGGCGACGCGCTCCGCCTCCATGGTGGCGCGCAGCTCGGCCAGCAGTTCCATATTGCGCATCAGCAGCACCACCATGGCGATCAGGAAGATCATGACGATCACCGTCATGATGTCCGTGAACGAGGGCCAGAAGCTCTCGTTGACCTGACCCTCCTGGCTGTTCAGCCGCAGGTCGACGAAACCCTGATTGCCGCTCATTCGTCGTCGCGCAGGCGGAAGCCGGTCCGCAGGATGCGCGTCATGGTGGTCATATCCTGGCCGACGCCGCGCAGCTGGTCGCGGTAGTCTTCGAGCGTGGTGTCCAGGTTGATTTGCACCTGGCCGAACTGCTGCTGGGTGCTCTCCATCTGCTGTACCAGGCTCTGCAGCGAGCGGATCAGGCCGGTGAATTCGTAAAGCACGCTGTCGGTCTGGACCTGGAAGCGCGCCATCAGGTGGGTGGCGGTCACCTGCTCCACCGCGCTCACCAGGTTGGTCTGGGCATCGGTCAGCTTGAGATAGAAATACCCGAAAAAGGCGTAACAGACGATGGCCGTGATGGTGGTGGAAAGGGCGGTCGACATGCCATGCACCACCATGCCCATGCCGCCGGTGTCGATCGCGTTTTCCAGCATGTCCGAGGCTCCAAGCAACGCCAGCGACAGGGCGACGATGGTGCCGAATACCCCGCTGAGGATCAGGATGTTGTTGATGAACTTGGGGAAGCTGGTGCGGGTGCTTTCGCTCGCCACCAGCGTGGCAGCGAGTGCCCCCTGGTTGATCGGGGTGCGGGCCTCGTACAGGTGCCGCAGGGTGAGGTAGCGGCGGCCGATGATGGAACCGGGCGGCACGCCTTGCAGCAAATCCCGGTCGCGGCCCTGGTCGAGATTCCTCAGGAAACGCACCACCGCCGCCTCCTCACGCAGATACAAGGCAAAGGTGCCAATCATCTTGAGCAGGCCCAGGCTGAACAAGGCGACGATGGCGCCGTTCATCACCAGGCCCATCGCGGTCAGCTGGTCCTTGAAATACACGCTGTTGACCAGGTCTATCTTCCACACGACCACGCCGGCCACCACGGCGGCCAACAGCAACATGCGGAACAGGGTGTTGCGGCTGAAGTGTTTGCGCAGGTTGACGGTTTCCAAGACGACAATCTCTCTAGCGTGATGCGGCGCACAGCGTTGCCGCGACGCCCGCTCCCCGGGGGGGCAGGGGCGAGGTGCAATGACCGGGCGCCGTTGTCGTGAACTGGTGCGGCCGTGCGCCGGGTGTGTCAAAGCGGCACATCCGGCGGGTTTGAGAGTTCGGGCACGCGCTTCCCAGGCCCCGTAAAATCGCCCGAACTCTAACACAGCCGGCGGGCGGCAAGGTGAGCAGGACAATGACGGCAGCGCGGTCAAGGGTACTGGAAATCTTCGCCGCGGCACTGCGCCGCGTGGATGGGCGTGCTGCGGTGCAGCAGGCCCTGGCCGGGCGGTCCCTCGAACCTTGCGCGGTACTGGCCCTCGGCAAGGCGGCCGACGCCATGTTGCAGGGCGCGGCCGAGCTTTTGGGCGAGCGCCTGGCATCGGCCCTGCTCATCACCAAGCACGGGCATGCCGATCGCGGGCGCTGGCGCGGCAGCGCGGTCAGGGTACTGGAAAGCAGCCACCCGGTGCCGGATGCCAGCAGTCTCGCCGCCGGCCGGGAGCTGCTCGGCTTCGTCTCCGAGCTTCCGCGCGATCTGCCGCTGTTGGCGCTGATCTCCGGCGGGGCCTCAGCTCTGGTGGAAGTGCCTCTGCCGGGCGTGACCCTCGAGCAGCTGCGTCGCGCCAACGCCTGGCTGCTCGCGTCGGGGCTGCCGATCGGCGAGATCAACAAGGTCCGTAAGAGCCTGTCGACGATCAAGGGCGGCGGCCTGCTGGCCTGCCTGGGCGATCGGCCGGTCCTGGGCTTGCTGATCTCGGACGTGCCGGGCGACGACCCGGCATCGATCGGCTCGGGGCTGTTGGTGCCGACGCCGCCCGGGGTGCTTCCGGATTTGCCCGATTGGCTGGCGGCGCTGGTCGGCACCGGCGAGTCGCCCGATTTCCCTGGGGCGGCACCGGAACTCGTGTTGGTCGCAACCCTGGCCGATGCCCTCGCCGCGGCGGCGACTGCGGCCGCACAGGCGGGGCTCGCCGTGCATCGCCATACCGCATTCCTGGAGGGCGAGGCGGCGGTCGTCGGGCGGCGGATCGCCAGCTACCTGAGGGGTGCCGCGGCCGGGCTGCACCTGTGGGGCGGCGAGACCACGGTGACGCTGCCCGCGACGCCCGGCCGGGGCGGCCGTAACCAGCACCTGGCGCTGGCGGCGGCGCAACAACTCGCCGGGCGCAAGGGCATCGTGCTGCTCGCGGCCGGCACCGACGGTACCGACGGACCGACGCCGGATGCCGGGGGTCTGATCGACGGCGGCACCTGGCAGCGGGTGCTGGACGCAGGCCTCGACCCGGCCCTGGCGCTGCAGCGCGCGTCTGCCGGGACTGCCCTGGAGGCGAGCGGCGACCTGGTGCACACGGGTCCGACCGGGACCAACGTGATGGACCTGGTGATCGCGTTGAAAGATCGTTAGCGTCGCGCTGCATCAGCCGCGGAACCCCCGTTGTGCCAAGCACCCGTTTTAGGCTGGGCCCGCCCGCCGATAATTGCTTGAAAAAACACCGACAGATCAGTACGATTCCGCCTCTTTCTCGCCGGCTTGCCCGGCACTCCTTGCCTCACCGCCCGCGCGGGAGGCTGTTCAACCCGTAAGGAGCAACAATGCGTCATTACGAAATCGTGTTTCTGGTCCATCCGGATCAGAGCGAGCAGGTGCCTCATATGGTCGAGCGCTATCGCGCCCTGATCGAAGGCGCCAACGGCAAGATCCACCGCCTGGAAGACTGGGGTCGCCGTCAACTGGCCTATCCCATCCAGAAACTGCCCAAGGCCCACTACGTGCTGATGAACATCGAGTGCGACGGTGCCGCGCTGGCGGAGCTGGAGAGTGCGTTCCGGTTCAACGATGCAGTCCTGCGTCACCTCACGATCAAGCAAAAGGCTGCGGCTACCGAGCCGTCGCCGTTGGCCAAGGCCGAAGACAAAGAAGACAGCGGCGAAAGCGTTGCTGCCTGATCACGATCGCAGGAGATAAGAGATGGCACGTTTTTTCCGTCGCAAGAAATATTGCCGCTTCACCGCGGAAGGCATCGAACAGATCGATTACAAGGATCTGAACCTGCTCAAGCAGTACGTGAGCGAGTCCGGCAAGATTGTGCCCAGCCGCATTACCGGCACCAATGCCAGGTACCAGCGCCAGTTGGCGGATGCGATCAAGCGCGCCCGCTTTCTGGCCCTGCTGCCTTATTCCGACAGTCATTGAGGGGGGCGGGTGACCCCGGGGTCGTACTGCTCCCGGGGTGGCGGCAGCGCCGCCTGCGGCGTTGGCGCGCAGAGTTCGTGAGATGAAGTTCCTGGCTGCCTTCGTGATGCGTGGCCGGCTACCGGCCGCTACCCTGGCTGCCACAGCGGCGGCGCTGGCCTTGCTGGTGACGCCGCTGGCGATCATCAGCTCGGCCGTGCCCGCCCTGGTGGCGCTCCGTCTGGGTGCGCGCGAGGCTGGCCTGGTCAGTGTCTTCGGACTGCTGGGGCTCGCCGCCTTGGGCGCCCTGTTGTTCGGCCACCCGGCTGCCCTGGTGGTGGTCGGGGTGGCGTTGTGGCTGCCCCTGGTGCTGCTGGGACTGGCCCTGCGCACCTGGCGGTCGCTGGCGCTGACGGTAGAACTGGCGGTGCTGGCCGGGTTTGGGCTGGTGATCGCGCAGCACCTGCTGCTCGACGACCCGGCGGCCTACTGGGCCGATCTGATGCGGGCGTTTTTCCGCCAGATGATCGAGGCGGAGGCGGTCAGCGATGCCGACGTGGAGGCCTTCATCGGGGCGATCGCGCCCTGGATGGCCGGTGGGGTGGCCGCGGCCTGGACCCTGCAACAGGTGGCCGCGTTGCTGCTGGCGCGAGCCTGGCAGGCCGGCCTGTACAACCCCGGTGGTTTCCGGAGCGAGTTTCACCAGCTGCGGCTCGGGCGCTGGTTGGCGATCGCGGTGCCGGTCCTGCTGGTGGCCGGCATGTTCGCGGGCGGGGCCGGCCCGATCGCCCAGCTCTCGGTGGTCGGGATGGTCGGGTTTTTTCTCCAGGGCGTGGCCCTGGTGCATGGCCTGGTGGGACGGTTCAAGGCGGGGTTCGGCTGGCTGGTCGGATTCTACCTGCTGCTGTTCGTCGGCATGCCGCACAGTTTCACCGCCGTGTCGGCGGCGGGGTTTGCGGATAGCTGGTTGAATCTCCGCGCCCGGGCGGGGTCCCGCGGTAAAGCGGGTGACGATTAACGAGGTTTGCGGGGCACTGCTGCCCCCTGGCATTGAGGTAACAGACGATGGAAGTGATTCTGCTGGACAAGGTCGACAACCTGGGCGGCCTGGGTGACAAGGTCAAGGTGCGTCCCGGCTACGGCCGCAACTTCCTGATCCCGACCGGCCGCGCCGTGCCGGCCAACGCGGCCAATACCGCGGCCTTCGAGGCGCGCCGGGCCGAACTCGAAAAGCAGGTCGCCGAGAAGGTGGCCGCAGCCCAAGTCCGCAAGGCCGAGATCGAGGCCCTGGGCAGTGTGACCATCACCCATCGCGCGGGCGACGAAGGCAAACTGTTCGGTTCGGTCGGCACTATCGACATTGCCGACGCCTGCGAAGCCGCGGGCGTGGTGGTGAACAAGAGTGAGGTGCGGCTGCCGGAAGGGCCCTTCCGCATGGCCGGCGAGTACGAGGTGGAAGTGCACCTGCACACCGATGTCAATGCGGTGCTGAAGGTCAATATCCTCGCCGAGGAATGAGCCGCGGGCGCCGGTGCGCGGCGTCCCGCATCAGCTGCCCGATATTGGCCCCGCCGTCGGTTGAAGGCGGGGTTTTCAGTTATCCTACGGTCCATGCCATCGGAACCCGCGTCTCGTCTGCCCCTGTCCGGCCGCACCGCTGTGGATACCGACCAACTCCGCCTCCCGCCGCACTCGGTCCAGGCCGAACAGGCCGTGCTCGGTGGCCTGATGCTGGACAACTCGACCTGGGATTACGTCGCCGATCGGGTCGGTGAAGAGGATTTCTACCGGCGTCAGCACCAGCTGCTGTTCCGCGCCGTACAGACCCTCGCCGACCGTGAACAGCCGTTCGACGTGGTGACCCTGGGCGAGGAGCTGGAGCGGGTCGGCGCGCTCCAGGACGTGGGCGGCCTCGCCTATCTCGCCGACCTCGCCAACGAAACGCCGAGTGCCGCCAACATCCGCGCCTATGCCGACATCGTGCGTGAGCACTCGGTGAAACGGCAGCTGATCCGGGTGGGCACCGAGATCGCCGACAGCGGCTTCCAGCCCGACGGTCGCAAGATCGACGCCTTGCTGGACGATGCCGAGAACAAGGTGTTCCAGATCGCCGAACAGCGCCAGAAACAGGGCAGCGGCTTCGAGCCGATCAAGACCCTGCTGGTCAAGGCGGTCGACCGCATCGAAACCCTGTACCAGAGCGAAGACCTCATTACCGGGGTGAGTACCGGCTTCGCCGACCTGGACGAGATGACCTCGGGCCTGCAGCCCTCCGACCTGATCGTGGTGGCGGGGCGCCCGTCCATGGGCAAGACCACCTTCGCCATGAACGTCGCCGAGAACGTGGCGATCAAGTCCGGCCGCCCGGTGGCGGTGTTCTCGATGGAGATGCCGGGGGAACAGCTGACCCTGCGCATGATGTCCTCGCTGGGGCGCATCGATCAGCACCGGGTGCGCACCGGCAAGCTGGAGGACGAGGAATGGCCGCGCCTGACCTCGGCGGTGAGCATCCTGTCCGAGGCCAGACTGTACATCGACGACAGCGCCGCGCTGACGCCCACCGAGGTGCGCGCCCGCTGCCGCCGCCTGATGCGCGACCAGGGCCAGCTCGGCCTGATCGTGATCGACTACCTGCAGCTGATGCAGGCGCCGAGCGCGGCCGAGAATCGCACCAACGAAATCTCGCTGATTTCGCGCAGCCTCAAGGCGCTGGCCAAGGAGCTGAAGGTGCCCGTGATCGCCCTCTCGCAACTCAACCGCAGCCTCGAACAGCGCACCAACAAGCGGCCCATCATGTCCGACCTGCGCGAGTCCGGGGCCATCGAGCAGGACGCCGACCTGGTGGTATTCATTTACCGCGACGAGGTGTACAACGCCGACAGCCCGGACAAGGGTACGGCCGAGATCATCATCGGCAAGCAGCGTAACGGTCCCATCGGCACCACGCGCCTGACCTTCCTTGGCCAGTACACCAAATTTGAGAACTACGTCCGGGACGTCTACGGCGACGCCGCTTATTGATCCGCGTCGATGAGTTTCGTTCCCACTGCCCGCATCGACCTGGATGCGCTGCGCCACAACCTGGGCGTGGCGCGTGCCGCCGCGGCCGGGCGGCGGGTGATGGCCGTGATCAAGGCCAATGCCTATGGGCATGGCCTGCAGCGGGTGTGCGGCGCACTGGCCAGTGCCGATGCCCTGGCGGTGGCCCGGGTCGGCGAAGGCCTGGCGTTGCGCCAGGCCGGCTGCCACGGCGAGATCGTGGTGCTCGAAGGCTGCTTCGACGAACAGGAACTGCACGCGGCTGCCCGCAGTGGCCTGCAACTGGTGGTGCACCATCCCGAGCAGCTGGCGCTGCTGCGCGTCGCACAGCCCGACCGGCCGGTGCACTGCTGGCTCAAGGTCGATACCGGCATGCACCGCCTGGGCTTCGCCCCCGAGGCGGCAGTGCGTGCCTATGCCGCTCTGGCTGAACTTGCCGCGGTCGCTGAGCGGCCGCGCCTGATGACCCACCTGGCGAACGCGGACGATCTCGACGATCCCTTTACCACCGAGCAGCTGCGGCGCTTTCAGCCACTGGTCGCGCGCTACGGTGTCGCCACCTCGGTTGCCAATTCCGCCGGCATCCTGGGCTGGCCGGGCTGTCATGGGGACTGGGTGCGACCGGGACTGATGCTGTACGGCGCCTCGCCGCTGCTCGGCGGCCGAGCCGCCGCGCATGGACTGTTGCCGGTGATGACCTTCAGCGCCCGACTGATCGCCATCAACCGGCTGCGAGCCGGCGATCCGGTCGGCTACGGCGGCAGCTGGCACTGCCCCGAGGACATGCCGATCGGGGTGGTCGGCGTCGGTTACGGTGACGGCTACCCGCGCGCCGTGCCGCCGGGCACGCCGGTACTGGTCAAAGGCCAGCGCGCACCCGTCGTGGGGCGGGTGTCCATGGACATGCTGACCGTCGACCTGCGGGGTATCGGCACGCCACGGGTCGGCGACCCGGTGACCCTGTGGGGTGCCGGCCTGCCGGCCGAGGAGATCGCCGCGGCGGCCGGAACCATTCCCTATACGCTGTTCTGCGGTATTACGGCCCGGGTCGACTTCAGCGTCAACGACCGGGCGAGCCGCGCTGAGGTCCGCCGATGAGCCGTCCCCCGCGGACCCTCTACAGCTGCACCGCCTGCGGTGGCCAGTCGCCGAAATGGGTCGGGCAGTGCCCGGATTGCGGTGCCTGGAACACGCTGGAGGAGGGCATTGCGGGGCCGCCCGCCGGCAAGGCCACGCCGCGCTTCGCCGGCTATGCCGGGACTGCCGCCGCCCAGGTGCGCAACCTCGCCGAGGTGTCGGCCGAGCGCACCGAGCGGGGATCGACCGGGCTGCCGGAACTCGACCGCGTGTTGGGCGGCGGGCTGGTGCAGGGTTCGGTGGTGCTGATCGGTGGCGACCCGGGGATCGGCAAGTCGACCCTGTTGACCCAGGCCCTGGCGGCCATGGCGGCTGCTCAACCGGTGCTGTATGTGAGCGGCGAGGAGTCGGCTGAGCAGATCAGCCTGCGCGCGCGGCGCCTCGACCTGCCGGTGGAACGGCTGCGCCTGCTGACCGAGACCTGTGTCGAGCGCATCCTCGCCCTGGTGACACTGGAGCGCCCACGGGTGATGGTGCTGGATTCCATCCAGACCTTTTATTCCGAGCAGCTGCAGTCGGCGCCTGGTTCGGTGGCCCAGGTGCGCGAATCTGCCGCCCAGCTGGTGCGTTTCGCCAAGCAGACCGGCACCAGCCTGTTCCTGGTCGGTCACGTCACCAAGGAGGGGGCGCTGGCGGGCCCGCGCGTGCTCGAACACATGGTCGACACGGTGCTGTATTTCGAAGGTGAGGCCGGCAGCCAGTTCCGCTTGGTGCGGGCAATCAAGAACCGTTTCGGCGCGGTCAACGAGCTGGGCGTATTCGCCATGACCGACAAGGGGTTGCGCGAGGTCAGCAATCCCTCGGCGATCTTTCTGTCGCGCCACGAGGAACAGGTGCCCGGCAGCGCCATCCTGGTGACCCGCGAGGGCACCCGGCCGCTGCTGGTCGAGGTGCAGGCGCTGGTCGACCAGAGCCCGCTCGCCAATCCGCGCCGGGTCGCGCTGGGCCTGGAACAGAACCGCCTGGCGATGCTGCTGGCGGTGCTGCATCGCCACGGTGGCGTCGGCATGTTCGACCAGGACGTGTTCCTGAACGTGGTCGGCGGGGTGCGAGTCACCGAGACCGCCGCGGACCTGGCGGTGTTGCTGGCGGTACTGTCCAGTTACCGGGACCGGCCTCTGCCCCTGGGCCTGGCAGCCTTCGGCGAGGTCGGCTTGGCGGGGGAGATCCGCCCGGTGCCGAGCGGTCAGGAACGGTTGCGCGAGGCTGCCAAGCACGGCTTCCAGCGGGCCGTGGTACCAGCAGCCAACGTGCCCAAACAGGGGGTGAAGGGGCTGGAGATCGTGCCGGTCAAGCGTTTGAGCGAGGCCTTGGAGGCCTTGTTCTGACCCAAGCGGCGGCTCGGCTTACCCGAAATCGTCCAGCATGGCGGCGAGTTCGCGTTCGAGCAGGGCAAGGTCGCCGAGGTTGAATTCGACCAGGCGCCGGAGACGCTCGCCGCTCTCGATGTCCATGAACAGGATATGTATGCCCACCCGGGCCGGTTCCAGGTGCGCTACCTCGCCGGCCACGCGGATGCAGTGACCCAGATCGTCACCCAGCAGGATCAACAGCTCGACGCGTTTGCCCAGCGGCGGCTGCCAACGTGCCAGGGGGTGCACCAGTGCGCCCTTGAGCGAGATGTCGATCAGCGCGCAGTCGATTTCCGCACGATCCGCAGTGACCTGGACCGCCCGTTCGAGGCGGATGCGCTCGAAGCGACGGCGTTCGGCGGGTTCGGACATGGCTTGGTCTCGCTGCGCAGATGGCTACCTCAGCAGGTTAGCGGTCGACGGGCGGATGGCTTGAGATTCGCGGCCTGCTGCGGGCTAGGCCGTCGCCGTCGGGCGCCGCTCGGCGGGCCGGATCCGCGCCGTCTTCACGGCATTGCCTTGCGCCTGGATGATCTCTACCGGGTAGCCGGCGATGAGCAGGCTGATCCCGTTTTCCGGCATGCTTTCGAGCTGTTCGATAATCAGGCCGTTGAGCGTCTTGGGACCATCTGTCGGCAGATCCCAATGCATGTTGCGCACCAGGTCGCGCACGCTGGCGCTGCCGTCGACCAGGTAGCTGCCGTCGTCCTGCGGCTGCACGTCGGCGATCTCGTCCGATGGGTCGGTGGTGAATTGGCCGACGATTTCCTCCAGCAGGTCGCCGATGGTGACCAGGCCCAGCACGTCTCCGTACTCGTCGACCACCAGTCCGACCCGGCGGTTGGCGCGCTGGAAATTGATCAGCTGGCGGTTCAGTGAGGTGCCTTCGGGAATGAAATAGGGTTCGCGGATCAGACTTTCGATTTTTTCCTTGGTCAGTGCGCCATCCAGCCTTGCCTGCATCACCCGCCGTGCGTGCAGAAACCCCACGATATTGTCGAGGTTGCCGTGGTACACGAGCATCCGGGTATAGGCGGTTTTCTCCAGGTCATCGAGGACATCGTCCCAGGGCTGGTCAAGGTCGACGCCGGCGATCTCGTTGCGCGGGATCATGATGTCCTCCACGGTGGCCTGCTCCAGGTCGAGGATATTTAGCAGCATTTTCTTGTGCTTTTGCGGGATCATCGCGCCGGCCTCGTTGACCACGGTACGCAGTTCTTCGCGGCTCAGGGCATCGCCGCCAACGTCGTCCGGATAGACCTTGAACAGGCGCAGGATGGCGTGGGCGATGATGGTGACCAGCCGCACCAGCGGATAACTGATCCACATCAGCGGCACGAACACGATCGCGGCCGGGAAGGCGATGCGCTCGGGGTGCAGGGCGGCCAGGGTCTTGGGGGTGACCTCGGAGAAGATCAATACCACCAAGGTCAGCAGCGCGGTGGCGGCGGCCAGCGCCCCCTCGCCGCCCAGCCGCAGGGCGATGAGCGTGGTGATCGAGGCGGCCCCGATGTTGACCAGGTTGTTGCCGAGCAGGATCAGGCCGATCAGGCGGTCGGGTTTCGCCAGCAGCTGCGCCGCCATGCGCGCGCCGGGGTGGCCGGCCGCCGCGAGGTGGCGCAGCCGGTAGCGGTTCAGGGTCATCAGGGCGGTCTCCGACCCCGAAAAGAACGCCGACAACAACAACAGCGCGACCAGGGCGATGGCCAGGGCGCTAAGGGGAATATCGTCCAAATCGAATCCTGCCTGCCGGAAAAGCGCTGTACCCGTGCATCCTGACGGTGGTTGACGGCACCTCGCGGTGCCGCGGGCGGCGCTCTTGCCGCCGGTCGTGCCGTCACCTGCAACTGCGACAACACCCTGAAAACTCCCCGGATCATACGCCGCTCCTGGCGACTTTCCGGGGCCGGGCAAGTTTCACAGGCCTGGTACGGCGGCCCTAAATTCAGCCGCAACCCGTCGCGAGTCAAGCATAACGGGGTCGAACCCTGCTGTCCTCGGTTGCGGCGGATCCCGACAAAATGCCGATATTTTGACATTTTATGGGCCGAATGCTTAACTTGCCGCACCAAATGGAGTTTTAAGCCCCGTCCGCAGGAGCCGTTGTCTCGCTTATGAACGAACCGATAGACGGTCAGCAGCCCAACAAAAGCAATCACATCGTGATCGCGGTTTCCGATCCGAAGTCCCGGGATTATCTGCAGGTCATTTTCGAGTTCATCGACTGCGACGTAACCCTTGCCGCCGGGCCGGAGGATGTCAGGCATGCCTGCCAGGACGCCCGTGACCGCGCAGTTTCGGTGTTCATCGGCAGTTCGGTCGAGCCCGACCTGCGCGAGGCGATCCTGGGCCTGGTGGCGGCGGCCGATCCCAAACCCGCTTTGTTCCAGGTCCTGGCTGCCGGCGACGAAGAGATCCTGCTCAGCGGCGATGTCCTCGGCGTCCTGCACCTGCCCTGCCAATACGGTGTGGTAACTGGCCTGTTGCACAAAGCCCAGGTGTTCAACGAGAACCAGCGCCTGGGTGAATCCGCCCGCCGGCCGCTGGAACTGTTCCGCAGCCTGTCCGGCAACAGCCGCGCGACCCGGCGTGTGAACAAGATGATCGAGCAGGTCGCAAGCAGCGATGCGACCGTGCTGATCCTCGGTGAGTCCGGAACCGGCAAAGAGGTGGTGGCGCGCAAACTGCACTTTCATTCACGTCGGCGCGGCAAGCCGTTCGTGCCGGTCAACTGCGGGGCCATTCCGGGGGATCTGCTCGAGAGCGAGTTGTTCGGCCACGAAAAGGGCGCTTTCACCGGGGCGATCACGGCGCGGCAGGGTCGCTTCGAGATGGCCGAGGGGGGCACCCTGTTCCTCGACGAAATCGGCGACATGAGCTTGACCATGCAGGTCAAGTTGCTACGCGTGCTGCAGGAGCGGACGTTCGAGCGGGTTGGTAGTAACCGGACCATACGCTGCGATGTGCGGATCATCGCCGCGACCCATCGCCACCTCGAAGAGATGATCAAAGAGGGCAGGTTCCGCGAGGATCTGTACTATCGGCTGAACGTCTTTCCGATCGATATGCCGCCGCTGCGGGAGCGCGTCGAGGACATCCCGATCCTGGTCAACGACCTGATCAACCGGATCGAACACGAGAAGCGCGGCTCGGTGCGCCTTACCCCGGGTGCGGTGACGACGCTGCAACACTATCGCTGGCCGGGCAATGTGCGCGAGTTGGCCAACCTGATCGAGCGTCTGGCCATCCTCTTCCCTTACGGGGTGGTCGACGTCAACGAGTTGCCGGAGAAATTCCGCGCCGGCCTGCCGACGGTAGAGCGGGTGCCGGTCGCGGACGAACTGCCCGAAGTCAGCTTTGCCGGCGCCGATCCGTCCACGGTCGAACAGATGCCGCGCCTGCCCAACAAGGGCCTGGATCTGAAAGAGCATCTCGCCAACCTGGAGCTGAGCCTGATCCGCCAGGCCCTGGACGAGTCCAACGGGGTGGTGGCGCACGCCGCCAAGCGCCTCAAAATGCGCCGCACGACCCTGGTGGAGAAACTGCGCAAGTATGGCCTGCAGCGTGGTCAAGAGTTGACGGGGCTCTGACGGAGCTCTGACGCGGGAACCGAATTCCCTCTATAAGCCATTGAAAATAAAAACATTATAATATAGGCACGGAAATTGCTAAGCATGGTTCGACACCAGTTTCGAACCGACAGCCGCATGTGCCAGCCCTTACCCGCCACGCTTGACGATAGCCGGACCCTGACCGCGGCGTTTCTGCAGTTCAACGAACTGTCGGTGCGGCTCACGGCCGCTTACGGGCAGCTCGAAAGTCGTATCGCCGAACTCAACGCGCAGCTTGCCAGCAGCCGCCACGCCAGGCTCAACGAGCGGGTCGAGAAGGAGCGCTTGGCCGACCGGCTGACCGGCCTGCTGGAGATGCTGCCCGCGGCAGTGGTGCTGGTCGACGGACGCGACCGGATCGACCGTTTCAATCACGCCGCCGAACTGCTGTTGCCCAACCTGGCCTGGGGCCGGCGTTGGCACGAGGTGCTGCACGAACAACTGGCGGTGGGCAGCCGCGACGACCCCGAGTGGCTGCTGGCGGGTGGGGCGCGCGTGAGCGTCACGGTACGCGAACTCAGTGACCAGGGACGGATCCTGGTCCTGGTCGACGTGACCGAGCGCCGGCGCCTGGAGGAACAGCTGCAGCGGCGGGAGCGACTCTCCGCCATGGGCGAGATGGCCGCGCAGCTGGCGCACCAGGTACGCACCCCCCTGGCCGCCGCCGTGCTGTATGCCGGGCAGCTCGGCGGCACCCTGGACCCCGTGCAGCGCAACCGTTTCAGCGCCAAGCTGTTGGCGCGCCTGCGGCACACGGAACAGCTGGTGGCTGACATGCTGGCCTTTGCCCGCGGGGCTCGCTATCTGCCCGAACCGGTCGATCTCGATCGAGTGCTGCGCGATGCCATGGACACCCTGGCGCCGCGGCTCGCCGCCGGCCCGGCCGAGGTCGTGGTGGCGACCGAGCCAGCGGGCCGGGCCCTGGTGCTGGGCAATCGTGATGCCTTGATCGGGGCGCTAGTCAATCTGCTGAGCAACGCCCTGGATCATGGCGGTCCCGGCGTCCGCGTCGTGCTGACCCTCGCCGTCGCCGAACGGCATTGCCTGATCCGGGTCAGCGACAACGGCCCGGGTGTCCCCGCCGATTTCCGCGAACGCATCTTCGACCCCTTCTTCACCACCCGCGAGGGTGGTACCGGCCTGGGCTTGGCGGTGGTCCAGGCGGTGCTCCTGGAGCACGGCGGCAGCGTGCGCTGCGGGGACGCCGGGCCGGGTGCCAGTTTCGAACTCCTCCTGCCGCGGCTGGCCGCGGCGGCGCATGCCAACCGGAGCGCATCGGCATGACCCATCATATTTTGCTCGTCGAGGACGACCCGGCCTTGGCCGAGGCCCTGGCCGACACCCTGGCGCTGTCCGGATACCGCACCAGCCATGCGGCCGACGGCAGTGCGGCGCTGCAGTGCTTGGACGAGGACCCGCCGGACCTGGTGCTGACCGATGTCCAGATGCGGCCGATGGACGGACACACCCTGCTGCGGCACCTGCGGGCCCGCCATGCCGGTCTGCCGGTGCTGGTGATGACGGCTTACGGCACGGTGGAGCGGGCGGTCGAGGCCATGCAGCTGGGTGCAGCGGATTACCTGGCGAAGCCGTTCGAGGTCGCCACGCTGCTCGACAAGGTGGCCCGCTATCTACCGCGCCAGGCGGTCCCGGACACCGCCTTCGTCGCGGAGGACCTGCGCACCCGCGAAGTCGTGGAGCTGGCGCGGCGCGTCGCCCAGAGCGACGCTACGGTGCTGATCGGTGGCGCCTCGGGCACCGGCAAGGAGGTGCTGGCGCGTTTCCTCCATGCCCACTCGCCGCGCGCTGACGGACCCTTCATCGCCATCAACTGCGCCGCCATCCCGGACAATATGCTGGAAGCCGTCCTGTTCGGTTACGAGAAGGGTTCGTTTACCGGGGCGGTGCGGGCGAGTGCCGGCAAGTTCGAGCAGGCGCAGGGCGGCACCCTGTTGCTGGACGAGATCTCGGAGCTGAGCCTGGCCTTGCAGGCCAAGCTGCTGCGCGTGCTGCAGGAGCGGGAGGTCGAGCGCCTGGGTGGCCGCGAACTGATCCAGTTGGACGTGCGGGTACTGGCGACGACCAACCGGCAGTTGCGCGAAGAGGTCGCGGCCGGGCGGTTTCGCGAAGACCTGTTCTATCGCTTGAACGTTTTTCCCCTGGTGCTGCCGCCGCTGCGCGAGCGCCCGCGCGACATCCTGCCGCTGGCGCGCTTTCTCCTGGGGCGCCGACAGCGCGACGGCCGGCCGGCGACGCGTCTGGCGGTGGCTGCCGAGGCCCGGCTGCTGGGATACCCCTGGCCCGGCAATGTGCGCGAGCTGGACAACGTGCTGCAGCGTGCCTCGATCCTCAGTGACGGCGGCGAGATCGGCCCCGAACACCTGTGCTTCGAAGCGGCCGATCCGGGGCGTCCGGTGGCGCCCGCGCTGGGCGTCGCGTCGGGCGCCGGCCGGGGCCGCCTGGAGGCCGATCTGCGCTCGGTCGAGGAACAACGGATTCTTGACGCCTTGCGCGCTGGCCGCGGCAGTCGCAAGCAGGCCGCCGAGGCCCTGGGCATCAGCGCCCGCACCTTGCGTTACAAGATCGCGCGGCTCCGCGAGGCCGGCGTCGCGGTGCCTTAGGTGATGCGCCGCGGGTGCCACTTTGCACCCGGTCCCTTGGCGAGAGAACCGGGGTGAGTGGCAGTCGGCACCAGGGACAGGATGGTGAGCAGGGCTGGCGCGAATCCTGCACTCGGGGAGTCAAACCGTGCCGCAACGTCGGAAAACCGTTACCGGAGATTGCAGACCATGAGCACGCCGGAGATCAGCCAGGTACTTGCCCAGATGCGCGTGATGGCCGCCAAGGCCCAGGGCGATGCGCCTCCGGCGGCAGAGCAGTCCAGCTTCGGCGCCCTGCTGCAGCGTTCCATCAATGCGGTCAACGACACCCAGCAGCAGTCCGCGGCGCTGAAGAAGGCGTTCGAACTGGGCGACCCTGACCTGGACCTCGCCAGCGTGATGATCGCTTCGCAAAAGGCCAGCGTCTCCTTCCAGGCCATGGTCCAGGTCCGCAATCGCCTGGTGGACGCCTACAAAGACATCATGAACATGCCGATCTGACCGGGTGAATCATGGCCCAACTGCCTGAACTCTCGAATGCCGCTCACGCGATGGTCGATCCGGCCACCGCGTTGCGTGACAATCCCATGGTGCGCCAGTTGGCGGTCATGGTCGGGATCGCGGCCAGCGTCGCCATCGGGGTGGCCATGGTGCTGTGGTCGCAGAGTCCCAGCTACAGCCCGTTGTACGGCAGCCTGGGGGAAAAGGATGCGGTCGAGGTGGTGGCGGCGCTGCAACAGGCCGGGGTCGAGTACAAGGTCGACCAGGGCACCGGCATGGTGCTGGTGCCCAACGGCAAGCTGCAGGAGGTGCGCATCCAGCTCGCCAGTCAGGGTCTGCCGCAGAGCGACGGCCTGGGCTTCGAGATGCTGCAGCAGGACACCGGCTTCGGCACCAGTCAACTGATCGAGAGCGCCCGCTACCATCACGCCCTGGAAGGTGAGCTGGCGCGCACCATCGCCACCATCAGCGGCGTGCAGAGCGCGCGCGTCCACCTGGCGCTGCCCAAGCAGTCGGTGTTCGTGCGCAAGCGCAAAGAGCCCTCCGCCTCGGTGGTGATGAAGTTGTACCCGGGCCGGGTGCTGGAGCGCGGCCAGGTGGACGCCATCGTGCACTTGGTC
>JBFZDU010000441.1:0-4855 GCA_041307205.1 Gammaproteobacteria bacterium
GACCACCTCGACCGCGTCGGCGCCCAGGGCATCGACGGCGATGGCCAGGGTCAGGGCCGAGTCGATGCCGCCCGACAGCCCCAGCACCGCGCCCTGAAAGCCGTTCTTGCGTACATAGTCGCGCGTCCCCAGCACCAGGGCCTGGTAGGCGGCCGCCAATTCGTCCGCGGGGACCGCCACCGTGCCGCAGGCCGGTTCCAAGGCCGCGTCGCCCCGGAATTCCGCCAGGGTGCCGGACTCGGCGAAAAAGGCGGCCCGGCAGGCCAGCCGGCCCGCGCGGTCGACGACGAACGAACCGCCGTCGAACACCAGTTCGTCCTGACCGCCGACCAGATTGACGTACACGATCGGCACGCCGCTCTCGCGCGCGCGCTTGCCGACCAGCTCTTCGCGCTCCGGCGCCTTGCCCTTGTGGTAGGGCGAGGCGTTGAGATTGAACAACAGGCGCGCCCCGGCGGCGGCGGCGCGTGCGGCCGGCTCGGCGAACCAGATGTCCTCGCACACGGTCAGGCCGACCGGCACGCCCTTGATGTCGACTACGCAGGGCTCACCGCCCGGCTCGAAATAGCGCTTCTCGTCGAACACGCTGTAATTGGGCAGCAGCGCCTTGTGATACTCGGCGACAACCGCGCCGTTGTGCAGCAAACCGGCCGCGTTGTAGCGCTTGCCGTCACGGATGGCGGGGTAGCCCAGCACGATGTGGATGCCCGGCACGGCCGCCGCCACCTGGGCCAGTGCGGCCTCAACCCTCCGGTCAAGGGCCGGACGCAACAGCAGGTCCTCGGGCGGGTAACCGGTCAGGGTCAGTTCGGGAAACACGACGGCGTCGGCCTGCCGGGCGTCGCGGGCCTCGCGCGCGGTGGCGATCACGCGCGCCGCGTTGCCTTCGATATCACCGACCAGCAGGTTGAGTTGGGCGAGAAAGACTCGGAGTGTCACTTTGGGCGGGCTCGCAATGGGTTATGGGGCTAGCCGCCCATCAACTCAGCCATGCGGGTCCCGATGTCGGCGGGAGAACGTACCGTAGCCACCCCCGCCGCTTCAAGCGCCGCGAACTTGCCGTCGGCCGTGCCCTTGCCGCCGCTGACGATGGCGCCGGCGTGGCCCATGCGCTTGCCGGCCGGCGCGGTCACGCCGGCGATATAGGCGACCACGGGCTTGCCCACTTGGGCTTGGATATAGGCGGCGGCGTCTTCCTCGGCGCTGCCGCCGATCTCCCCGACCATCACTATACCCTCGGTCTGCGGATCGTCCTTGAACAGGGCCAGGCAGTCGATGAAGTTCATGCCCTGGATGGGATCACCGCCAATGCCTACGCAGGTGCTCTGCCCCAGGCCGGCGTTGGTGGTCTGGAAGACCGCCTCGTAGGTCAGGGTCCCGGAACGCGACACTATGCCGATCCGGCCCGGCCGGTGGATATTGCCCGGCATGATGCCCATCTTGCAGGCGCCCGGCGTGATGATCCCCGGGCAGTTGGGTCCGATCAGGTAGACGTCGGTCCCGGCCAGCGCTGCCTTCACCTTCAGCATGTCCAGGACCGGGATGCCCTCGGTGATGCAGGCAATGACCTTGATGCCCGCATCGGCCGCCTCCAGGATGGCGTCGGCGGCAAAGGCCGGCGGCACGTAGATCATGGAGGCATTGGCACCGACCGCGCGCACGGCGTCGTGCACCGTGTCGAATACCGGCCGGTCGAGGTGGCGCTGGCCGCCCTTGCCCGGCGTGACCCCGCCGACCAGCCGGGTGCCATAGGCGATGGCCTGCTCGGAGTGGAAGGTCCCTTGCTTGCCGGTGTAGCCCTGGCAGATCACCCGGGTGTCTTGGTCGATCAGTATGCTCACTTGCCATCCCCCCGGCTGCGGGCGGCTGCCGCCGCGACGACTTTCTCGGCCGCCTCGGTCAGATCGGAGGCGGTCTGCAGGGCGAGGCCGCTCGCATCCAGCAGCTGCAGCCCGGCCGCGGCGTTGGTGCCCTCCAGGCGGACCACCACCGGCACCGCGACCCCCACCTCGTTGACCGCGGCGATGATGCCCTCGGCGATCAGGTCGCAACGCACGATGCCGCCGAAGATGTTGACCAACACCGCCCGCACCTTGGCATCGGACAGGATGAGCTTGAAGGCCTCGGCGACCCGCGCCGCGGTGGTGCCGCCGCCGACGTCCAGAAAGTTGGCCGGCTGGCCGCCGTGCAGCTGGACCAGGTCCATGGTGGCCATGGCCAGCCCCGCGCCGTTCACCATGCAGCCGATGTTGCCGTCCAGGGTGATGTAGTTGAGGTCGTGCTCCCGGGCCGCGGCCTCACGCGGGTCCTCCTGGGTGATGTCGCGCAGCGCCACCAGCTCGGGGTGTCGGTACAGGCCGTTGTCGTCGAGATTGATCTTGGCGTCGAGGGCCAGCAGGTCGCCGTCGCCGGTGACGATCAGAGGATTGATTTCGAGCAGGCTGGCGTCCCGCTCCTGGAACAGCCGCACCAGCCCGCCGAGGATGCTGCTGAACTGTTTGATCTGGTCGCCGGCCAACCCCAGCGCAAAACCGATGCGCCGACACTGGTAGGCCTGCAGCCCGGCCGCCGGGTCGATGTGAGTGGTGACGATCTTCTCCGGCGTCTCGGCCGCCACCTCTTCGATATTCATGCCGCCCGCCTGCGACGCCATCACCAGGATGCGGCGGGCCGCGCGGTCGACCAACAGGCTGAGATACAACTCGCTGCGGATCGCCGACGGCAATTCGACCAGCACCTGGTGCACCGGCAGGCCGCCGGCCCCGGTCTGGCGCGTGACCAGCCGGCTGCCGAGCATGCGCTGCGCCGCGGCCGCCACGGCATCGAGGCTGTCCACCAGGGCGACGCCCCCGGCCTTGCCGCGACCCCCGGTATGGGCCTGGGCCTTCACCACCCAGCGCTGACCGCCCAGCTGCGTTGCGCAGTCCCGGGCCTGTTGCGCGGTCGCGGCCGGCAGGCCCCTGGGTACGGGTATGCCGTAGTCGGAGAACAGGCCCTTGGCCTGGTATTCGTGCAGGTTCACGGACGCCCCCTAAGGTCGTGGCTGGATCTGGATCTACGCCGCCGCCAAGCATGCGCGCGACGCGCGCCAAGTGTAATGCGTGCGGCTGGCTTGCGGTCGCGCCGGCGGCTGTAGCCAGCGTCGCCCGAATCGGCATTTCACTTAGGTGCTATCCTGCCGACCCATAAGGGTATAGCAGAAATTTGATGCAGCGCAGCAATTATTCCCCATGGGTCTCCGCAGCTTACTTCTCGTCGCCGCAATAGTCGCCGTGATCTGGATCGTCGCGCGGCTGCGCAAGGGCCGGGACCAGCCGCCGGCCCGCGCGGCGCGGGTCGGCAGCATGGTGCGCTGCGCGCACTGCGGGTTGCACCTGCCGAGCGACGAGGCCGTGTCGAATCGCGCCGGGCAACACTTCTGCAGCAGCGAGCATCGCGACCTCGGGCCGCGTGACGACCCCGAGGCGTGATGAAGCTCACCAGCGATCTGCTGCAGCAACTCAAGGCGGGCAGCGGCGCGGACCCGGCAGGGGGCACCCTGCGCCTGTACCTCGGTTACCGGGTGGCGCTCGCCCTGGCGCTGCTGGTCAGCTTCGCCGCCGCCGTGGGGCCGGGCATGCTGGGCCAGCATGCGCCCGGCCTCTACGCCATCGCGTCTCAGGGCTATCTGGCCTTGACCCTGCTGGCACTGGCGCTGGCCTATGTCCGCCGCCGGGACCACGACGCCCTGTGTTACTCGGCGATCTTCATCGACATCCTGGCGATCCTGGTGCTGATGCACGCCAGCGGTGGGGTCCAATCCGGCCTCGGCACCCTGTTGGCCGTGTCGATCGCGCTCGCCAGCCTGTCCATGGTGGGTCGGACCGCCCTGCTGTTCGCGGCGCTCGCGACCCTGGGGGTGCTGACCGAACAACTCTACGCCCAGATTACCCTGAGCTTTTCCGACACCGCCTATACCCACGCCGGACTGCTCGGGGCCACCTATTTTGCCCTGGCGCTGCTGGCGCATGCACTGTCGCGGCGCATCCGTGCCAGCGAACGCCTGGCCTCGCAGCGCGGCTTCGACCTGGCGAACCTGGCGGAACTCAATGACTATGTCATCCAGCACATGCAGACCGGCGTGGTCGTGGTCGACGAGCAGGATCTGATCCGCCTGATGAATGAAGCCGCCTGGTATCAACTGGGCATGCCTGAGGCGACGCAAGGCACGCCCCTCATGTACATAGCGCCGGCCCTGGCGCAACAGTTGTCGGCCTGGCGGATCGACCGCAACACCGACCGCCCGGCCTTCCGCGCGGTCAGCGGCGGGCGCGACCTGCGCGCCAGTTTCACCCCGCTGGGCGAAGGCGGCGCCCACGGCACCCTGACCTTCCTGGAGGACACCGCGCTGATCACCGAGCGGGCGCAACAGCTCAAGCTGGCCTCGCTGGGCCAGTTGACCGCCAGCATTGCCCACGAGATCCGCAATCCGCTGGGCGCCATCAGCCACGCCGCACAGCTGCTGCGCGAATCGCCCGACCTGGCGCCAACCGACCAGCGCCTGGCCGAGATCATTCATGCCAACGGCCAACGGGTGAACCAGGTCATAGAGAACATCCTGAAGCTGTCACGGCGCGACCGCGGCCGGCCCAAGCCGCTGGTGCTGCTGCCCTGGCTGCAGGAGCAGCTCGGTGAGCTCGGGCGCAGCTACGGCCTGGCGCCGGCGCGGGTCAGACTGGAGGTCGACCCCGCCGGCACCACGGTGTACGTCGACCCGGCGCAGCTGCGCCAGATCCTCACCACCCTGTTCGACAACGCCGTGCGCCATTTCCAGGGCCCGCCCGACGCCCTGCGCCTGCGAATCTCCGCCGGCATC
>JBFZDU010000442.1:0-5010 GCA_041307205.1 Gammaproteobacteria bacterium
TATGCCGGCGCCTTCCTGCAGAGCCCCCGCGACGTCGAGAACCTGGTGGTGGCGGTGCGCGACGGCCGCCCGGTGTATGTGCGCGACGTCGCCACCGTGAGCCGCGCCGCGGAGGAGGCCAAGAGTTACGTCAACTACTACACCGGCCCCTCCTACCAGCAGCCCGCCACTGGTGAAAACGTCAATGCCGACGGCGAACTGGCCGTCACCGTCGCGATCGCCAAAAAAATCGGCTCCAACGGGGTGACGGTGGCCAACGCGGTGCTCGACCGCATCGAATCGCTGCAGGAACGCCTGATCCCCGAACAGGTCCGGGTCGAAGTGACGCGCAACTACGGCGAGACCGCCCAGGACAAGGTCAACGAACTGCTGTTCAAGCTGGTGGTGGCGACCGGCATCGTCACCCTGCTGGTTTGGTGGGCACTGGGCTTCAAGCCCGCCGTGGTGGTGACAGTGGTCATCCCGGTGGTCATCCTGATGACCGTGTTCTCAGCCTTCGTGATGGGTTTCACCATCGACCGGGTATCGCTGTTCGCCCTGATCTTCTCCATCGGCATCCTGGTGGACGACGCCATCGTGGTGGTGGAGAACATCTACCGGCGCTGGCTGCTCCAGGGCACCACCGACATCGCCACCGCGGTGGACGCGGTGCGCGAGGTCGGCAACCCGACCATCCTGGCCACCTTCACCGTGGTGGCGGCGTTGCTGCCGATGGCCTTCGTCAGCGGCCTGATGGGTCCCTACATGATGCCGATCCCGATCCTGGGCTCGGTCGCCATGATCATCTCGCTGTTCGCCGCCTTCGCCTTCACCCCGTACCTGGCGGCCGGGATCAAGCCGTCCATGAAGGCCCTGGCAAAGGCCGCGAAGAAGGAGCACGCGGCCAACGAAAAGCTGGACCGGTTGTTCCGCAAGATCATACCGCCGCTGCTGGAGAGCAAATTCAAGGGCTGGCTGTTCCTGGTAGGGCTGGTGGTCGCGTTTTTCGCCGTGTGCGCGATGTTCTACACCACGACCGTGACGGTGAAGATGCTGCCGTTCGACAACAAGCCGGAGTTCGCGGTGGTGGTGGACATGCCCGAAGGCACCGCGCTGCCGACGACCGCCAACCTCACCCGCGAGTTGGCCGAGGCGCTGCGCGAGATCCCGGAAGTGACCGCACTGCAGACCTATGCCGGCACCGCGCGGCCGTTCGATTTCAACGGCATGGTGCGCCACTATTACCTGCGCCAGGACGCCTGGCACGGCGAGATCCAGGTGCAGCTGCTGCACAAGTCCAAACGCAAACGTACCAGCCACGACATCGCCGAGCAGGCACGCGCCCTGTTGGCGCCCCTGGCCGTGCCTTACGGTGCCCGGCTCACCGTGGCCGAGATGCCGCCCGGTCCACCGGTGCTGCAGTCGGTGGTGGCCGAGATCTACGGCCCTGACGCCGCCACCCGGCGCCAGGTCGCGCAGGACATGACCCGCCTGTTCGAATCGATCGACGGCCTGGCCGACGTCGACAGCTACCTGACCGAGCCCTACGAGGCCTGGCGGTTCGAGATCGATACCCAGAAGGCATCGCTGCGCGGCATCTCCACCGCCACCGTGATCGAAGCCCTGTCCGGGGCCATGGGCGGCTACAAGGTCACCGACGTGCGCGAAGGCTCGGCCCTGGAACCGACCTGGATCGTGATGCAGGCGCCGCTCGGGCTGCGCGCCAACCCGCAGGCTCTGGCCGATCTGCCGGTGGCCGGTCCGCAGGGCGGCACCGTGCCGCTCGCCGAGCTCGGCAGGTTCGCGCGGGTGCAGGAAGACCCCATCATCTATCACAAGGACCTGCGCCCGGTGGAATACGTGGTGGGCGACGCGGTCGGGCGCCTCGGCGCCCCCATTTACCCGATGATGGCGGTGGGCGAGCGGCTGCAGGACTATGTCACGCCGGACGGCGTCACCCTGAGCGGCACTATGACCGGCCCGCCGCCCGCCGACGGCCGTTCCGGGTTCGAGTGGAGCGGTGAATGGACCGTGACCTACGAAACCTTCCGCGACATGGGCGCCGCCTTCGCGGTGGCCCTGATCCTGATCTACATGCTGGTGGTCGGCATGTTCGGCAACTTCCTGGTGCCGGCCATCATCATGGCGCCGATCCCGCTGACCCTGCTGGGGATCATCCCCGGCCATTGGCTGGTCGGCTTGCTCACCGGACACACCGCGTATTTCACGGCGACCTCCATGATCGGCTTCATCGCCCTGGCCGGGATCATCGTGCGCAACTCCATCCTGCTGGTCGATTTCGCCATCGAGGAGGTCCGGGACGGCATCGAGGTGCAGGAAGCAGTGCTGCGCGCCTGCAAGGCCCGCACCCGGCCCATCATGATCACCGCCTTCGCCCTGATGGGCGGCGCCAGCGTGATCCTGACCGACTCGATCTTCCAGGGCATGGCGATTTCGCTGATGTTCGGGGTGTTCGTCTCCACCGTGTTGACCCTGGTGGTGATCCCCCTGGGTTGCGTCAGCGCCGGCGCCAGTCTGAAGCGCATCGCCGCCGATCGCGACGCCGTCAGCCATCCGGCCACCGCATGAACCTGGCCCCGGCGGCACGACGCCGGGGCACTTTTCTGCGCCGGGTCAGTGCAACCGGCGGGGCATGTCCGATACTGCCCACAGGCACACAACCGCAGGGAGATAGACACCATGGCAACCGCAGACCGGGACTTCGTCGTCGACGCGCAGGTCATACAGCGTTCACCCCTGGGCCGGGAACTGAGCCTGGCGCAATGCGACAAGCTCGCGGCGGTCGTGTCGGCGCAGGGGCTGGAACGCGGCATGTTCCTGCTGCAGGAAGGCCACAAGGACGACGCCATCCATATCATCACCAGTGGTGAGATGGAGGTCGTCAAGCCAGCCGGCGGCGGCGACTGGGTCACCCTGCAGGTGCTGCGCGAAGGCGACATGGCCGGGGCGATGGGCTTCATCGACGGCGTGGAGCACACCGCCGGCATCCGTGCCCTGGGCAACTCGGAGGTATTCAGCCTGACCCGGCGCGACCTCGAAGCCCTGCTGGAACAGGACCCGCAGCTGGTGTACCAGGTGATGCGGGCGATCATCCGCACCGTGCACACCATCCTGCGGCGCATGAACCTGCAGTATGTCGAGATGAGCAACTACATCACCAAGCAGCACGGGCGCTACTGACCGGCATTCCCCTGCCTGGTGGCGGAACCCCCGGTGGCGGCCAGGGTCTGAATCATCGTTGCCCGGGCGGAAGGGGATCAACATGCAACTCAAGACAGGCCGGCCCCTGGTCGGGCGGATCGAATCGCGGTTGCGGTGGGTGCTGCTGCCCTTGCTCCTGAGCCTGGCCGGCCCGGTCGCCGCCACCGGCGCCATCGTCCACTCCGAGCAGGCCAGCTTTCGCGTCGAGATCCTCACCGACGGCCTGGAACACCCCTGGGGCATGACCTTCCTGCCGGATGGGCGGCTGCTGGTGACCGAACGCCCCGGACGCCTGCGGGTGATCGATCCCTCCGGCCGCAAATCGCCGCCCCTGGCCGGCCTGCCCGAGATCGCCGCGCGCGGTCAGGGCGGCCTGCTGGACGTCGTCCTGCACCCGGATTTCGCCCGCAACCAGCTGCTCTACCTGTCCTACGCCGGAGCCGACCGCAACGGCATAGGCACCGAGGTGGCGCGGGCGCGCTGGACCGGTGACGGGCTGGCAGACACCACGGTGATCTTCCGGCTGCGGCCCAAGTCGGGCGGCGGCCAGCACTTCGGTTCGCGCCTGGTATTCGACCGTGCCGGCCGGCTCTACGTCACCCTCGGCGACCGCGGCGACAAGGACCGCGCGCAACGCCTGGACGATCACGCCGGCTCGGTGATCCGGCTCAACGACGACGGCAGCGTCCCCCCGGACAACCCCTTCGTCGGCCAGGCGGGCGCGCTGCCCGAGATCTTCAGCTACGGCAATCGCAACCTGCAGGGCGCCGCCCTGCACCCGGCGACCGGCGAGCTGTGGACCCACGAACACGGCCCCCAGGGCGGCGACGAACTCAACGTCATCCGCGCCGGCGTCAACTACGGCTGGCCGGTGATCACCTACGGCGTCAACTATGTGATCGGCACCCGGATCGGCGAAGGCATGGCCAAGCCCGGGATGGCCCAGCCCCTGTACTACTGGGTGCCGTCCATCGCCCCCTCGGGCATGGCCTTCTACACCGCCGACCGATTCCCCGGCTGGCGGGGCAACCTGCTGCTCGGTTCGCTGAAATTCCAGTTGCTGGTGCGGCTGGAGCTGGACGGCGAACGGGTGGTGCACGAGGAGCGGCTGCTGGCGCGCGAACTGGGCCGCATCCGCGACCTCGAAGTCGGGCCGGACGGTTTGGTCTACCTGCTGACCGACGCATCTAACGGCGTGCTGGCGCGGCTGGTGCCGGCCGGCGAATGAACTCCGACCCGGCAGCCGTGGCCGCTGCACCATCCACCTGAGAGGGGCCGCTGCGACCCGCCGCACCGGGATCACCGCGCGCTTGGCCGGGGCGCGTCGGCCCATCGGCCGGAAGCCCCTTCCGAGTTACACTCCCTGGCCAGGTTCGGTCGGCGGCTGACACTGGGTTGCGGATGCGCAGAATTTTCGGATCACTGGGGCTGTTGATGCTATTGGCGGGCGCTGTCGGCGGATTCGACAGCCTGAACCGTCACTACCATTGGGTGGAGATGCCGGCGCTGGTGCCGGATTCGGCCATCGCATGGGTCGAGGCAATGGGTCCGGCGCCCCGGGCAATCGCAGAAGACGCGCCACCGGACCCCGACGCCATTGCGGCGGAGCATGCGCTCAAAGCCGACTCCGCCGATGCGCTGCAGGCCTATCTGAGTGCGCATCCGCAGGGCCGGTTCCGCGCAGCCGTCGCAGGCCGGATGGCGCAGCTCGAAGCCGTCGCTGACGCCAGGGCATGGAACCGGGCCGTGGCAAGGGACAGCGCGCAAGCCTACCTGGCCTATCTGGAAGAGCGCCCCGACGGCAGGTTC
>JBFZDU010000443.1:0-9008 GCA_041307205.1 Gammaproteobacteria bacterium
CGCACGGTCGGGCTCCCGAGTGAACCGACCGGGGGCGAGAGCACCTCGCCGCTGGTGACCGAGGTGGCGGCCCGCATCAGCCGGACCTGGCAAGCCAAGGCGGGGCTGCAGTGGGACCCGAACGACGATGGCGGCCAAGTCACCCAGGGGCTGGCGCAGGTAAGCTACAAGGACCGGAACCGTCGGGTATTCAATGCCGCCTACCGGATGCGCGACGATACGGTCGAACAAACCGACCTCGCCGGGCTCTGGCCGGTGTCGGCGGATACCAGCGTGATCGGGCGTTGGAACTATTCGCTGCGCGACGACCGAACCTTGGAGGCCCTGGCCGGGGTGGAGCACGGGCGCTGCTGTTGGCGCGTACGGGCGCTGGTACGCCGCTTCGCCAACGCGGAGGACAGCAACAACCTGGCCTTCCTGCTGCAGTTGGAGCTGTACGGCCTGGGACGCCTGGGCAGCAATATCGACGACTATCTGGAGCGGGGCATCTACGGCTACCGCGTGAGTGACCATGACTAAACGATACTTCCACCCGGCCCTGTGGCTGGGGTTCACCCTGATGTTCCACGCCTTCGCGGCCAGCGCCGCCGACACCGCGCTCGAACGCATCGTGGCTGTGGTCAATGATGACGTGGTACTCCTCAGCGAACTGCGCGGCGAGATCGTGCGCCTGACCAGCGACGTGGAGCGCGCCAACGCCAAGATGCCGCCGCAGGACATCCTGGAACGCCAGGCCCTGGAGCGGCTGATTCTGCGCAAGCTGCAGCTGGCCACGGCCGAGAGCATGGGCCTGACGGTCGACGACGAGACCCTGGCCCAGGCCCTGGGCAACATCGCCAGCACCAACAACCTGACCCTGACGGAACTGCGCGAGGCGCTGCAGCGCGACGGCATGTCGTTCGAGGAATTCCGCGAAAGCCTGCGCGAACAGATCCTGATCAGCCGGCTGCGCAACCGCGAGGTGGTCAACCGCATCCAGGTCACCAAGGCCGAAGTGGACGCCTACCTGGCGCGGGGCGGCGACCGGCCGGGCGGCCGCACCGATTTCCACCTGCTGCACATGCTGTTCGAGACACCCGAAGGCGCCTCTGCGGCAGAGACCGAACGCGCCCGCCAGAAGGCGGAACAGGCGCTGGCCGAGTTGCGCGCAGGCGCCGACTTCCGCGCCCTGGCACAGCAGGTCTCCGACGGCCAGCAGGCCTACCAGGGCGGCGACCTGGGTTGGTTGCCGGCCAAGCAGGTCCCCAGCCTGTTCGCCGCAGCAGTCGCCACCGCAGAACGGGGCAGCCTGGTCGGCCCCTTGCAAAGTGCCAGCGGTTTCCACCTGGTCCTGCTGGAGGATTACAAGGGCAGCGACCGCGCCATCGTGGCCCAGACCCGGGCGCGCCACATCCTGCTGCGCACCGACGAACTGACCGCCGACGAGGATGCCCAGGTGCGTCTCACCCAGCTGCGCCAACGCATTCTGGACGGCGACGACTTTGCCACCCTCGCCCGTTCCCACTCCAGCGACAAGGCATCGGCCATCAACGGCGGCGAATTGGGCTGGGTCAACCCGGGGGACACGGTACCCCGTTTCCAGGACGAGATGGACGCGCTGGCCCCGGGCGAGATCAGCCGCCCGTTCAAGACCGACTTCGGCTGGCACATAGTGCAGGTCATGGAGCGGCGCCAGTACGACGCGACCGACGAGGTGCTGCGCAACCAGGCGCGCGAGGCCATTCGCGACAGCAAGGCGGACGAGGCGATGGAACTGTATCTGCGCCGCCTCCGTGACGAGGCCTACGTGGAACTGCACCTGCAGGACGAGTTGGAGTGAGCCGGCCCCTCGCCCTGACCCCGGGCGAGCCCGCCGGCATCGGCCCCGACCTCACCGTGCAGATTGCGCAAGGCCGCTGCGAGCGCCCGCTGGTGGCCATCGCCGACCCGGCGCTGCTCGCGGCGCGCGCCCGCCGCCTCGGGTTGCCGCTGCGGATCCATGAACTGGGGGCGCAGCTCCCCACCACCCCGGCGGCGCCCGGCGAGCTGTACCTGCGCCCCGTGGCGCTGGCCCGGCCGGCCCAGGCGGGACATCTGGATCCGGCCAACAGCGCCTATGTGCTGAAGACCCTGCGCGCGGCCGCCCAGGGCTGCCTGGACGGCGCATACGCCGGGCTGGTCACCGCGCCGGTGCACAAGGGCGTGATCAACGATGCCGGCTTTCCCTTCACCGGCCATACCGAATTCCTGGCCGGGCTCACCGGCGGCTACCCGGTGATGCTGCTGGCCTGCCCGGGCCTGCGGGTGGCGCTCGCCACCACCCACCTGCCGCTGCGCGCGGTCCCGGACGCGCTCACCACCGACGCGCTGGCGCGGGTGCTCTGGGTGCTCAACGGCGACCTGATCGGGCGCTTCCGCATCCCCCGTCCACGCATCCTGGTGTGCGGGCTGAACCCGCACGCCGGGGAAGGCGGCCACCTCGGGCGCGAGGAGGTAGAGGTGATCGCACCGACCCTGGAACGACTGCGGGCCGACGGTCTGCAGCTCGAAGGCCCGCTGCCGGCGGACACCGCCTTCACGCCACGCTACCTGGAACGGGCCGACGCCGTGCTCGCCATGTACCACGATCAGGGCCTGCCGGTGCTCAAGCACATGGGCTTCGGCACTGCCGTGAACATCACCCTGGGCCTGCCGATCGTCCGCACCTCGGTCGACCATGGCACGGCCCTGGCCCTGGCCGGCAGCGGGCGGGCCGAAACCGGGAGTCTGCGGGCGGCGATCGCAGCCGCGGCGGCGTTGGCGGGCGTTGCAGCAGACGGGGTGGACGCATAGGGTCGCGCAGCGAGCCGCCCAACCCCCCTCGAACCTAAGGCGTCTCGTTCGCCACCAGCGCCACGCCCGGGGCGGCCAATCCGACGCCATCATCAAGGGGGGGCGCAGCGCGCAGCGCATGGGCATGCAGGGCCAGCGTCACCCCCAGGGCCAACAGCACGAGCAGCAGGTAGCGTCTGAGGAAGTCACCTTTGCGGTGTTGGGAATGCATCGCGTCGATCTCCACGTCGAGCCGATAAAGTACCGAACCATGCCCCGGGGCCGGTTTGATCCGCGTCACCTTCCCACCGGGCCGTCGGAATCGGGTCCGGCAAGACTACGGCGGGCCATCGGCCGCGTTGTCATCCGCTACCGCGCCGGCACCGCGCAGCAGGTCAGCCACGCCTGCATGTTTACTGCGGGTCGCACGCGCCAGCGCTGATTGCCCGGCGCCATCCTTGCGGTTCAGGTCAGCGCCGGCGGCCACCAGCAGCTCGACCACCGGGGTGTGGCCGAACGCGGCCGCAGCCATCAGCGCCGTCGCCCCCCCGGCATCGGCGGCATTGACATCGGCACCCGCGCCGAGCAGGACACGGACCGTGCGCAGGTTGCCGTGAAAGGCCGCCACCACCAGCGCCGGCCGGCCGGCGGCATTCTTGCCATTCACGTCCACGCCTTGCGCCAAGAGGTCGCTCAGCTGCTCCAGGCGCCCGGCGTCGGCCGCTGCCACCAGCTGCTCGACAGCATCGGCCCACAGCACCAGCGGGCCAAGCAACATGAAGACCAGGAGCAACAGGCGCATTCTTCGAATTCCCAGTGACCTGGGCGTTTAGTCGGCGCCGTGGCAAGGAACTGAAGTCTCCTTGCCTTACGGGGTGTGGCGCTTTAGCTTGTCCACTTCGCCAGCCACAGGTTTGAGCCCCAGTACCCATGGAATCCGTACAACACCAGATCGCCATCGGGGTGGACACCTCGTACATCGCCGAACAGTCGGACCCGACCGCGAACCGTTACGTGTTCGCCTACACCATTACCATCACCAATGCCGGCGTCATCCCGGCCAAACTGCTGAACCGGCACTGGGTGATCACCGACGCCAACGGCAAGGTCCAGGAGGTGCGCGGCGAGGGGGTGGTGGGCGAACAGCCCTACCTCAAACCCGGCGAGGCCTTCCGTTATACCAGTGGCACCGTTATCGAGACCCCGGTCGGCAGCATGCAGGGGGAATACGAGATGCTCGGCGACGACGGCGCACGTTTTCTCGCACCGATCGCGCCGTTTTCCCTGGCGCGGCCGCGCGTGCTGCACTAAGCCGCGCACCGCGTCGGTTGATGCCGGTCGCCGGCAGGTCGACCAGGATCCGCGGCCGTCAGCCCGTGCGCCTGCAAGCGGCGCCGCCAAGCACGTAGAATCGGTACCCGAGCTTATCGGGAGAGCGTTTTGTCCACTTACGCGATCGGCGACATCCAGGGTTGCTACGACGAATTGCGCGCCCTGCTGGAACGCCTGGCCTTCGACCCGGACCGGGACCGCCTCTGGTTCGTCGGCGACCTGGTGAACCGTGGACCGCATTCGCTGCAGGTGCTGCGCCTGGTCCGCGACCTCGGCGACGCCGCGGTGACCGTGCTCGGCAACCACGACCTGCACCTGCTGGCGGTGGCCGCCGGCAACACCCGCAAGTACGACCAGGATCCGGGCCTGGAGGCCGTCCTCGCGGCCCCCGATCGCGACGAGCTGCTGCACTGGCTGCGTCACCGGCCCTTGCTGCACCGCGACCGGGAGCTGGGGTTCACCATGATCCACGCCGGTCTTCCGCCCTGTTGGGACATCGCCAGGGCCGCGGTCTGCGCCCGCGAGGTGGAGCTGGCGTTGCGCAGCGACGACCACCTGGCCTATTTCCTCGACATGTACGGCAACAAACCCAAGCGCTGGGAGCCAAGCCTCCACGGCACCGCGCGCCTGCGCTACATCACCAACTGCCTGACCCGGCTGCGCTATGTCGAGCTCGACGGCACCCTGGGGCTGAAAGACAAGGGGCCGCCCGGCAGCCAGCGCGCCGGGCTGATCCCCTGGTTCGTGCACCCGGCGCGGGCATCGCGGGACGAACGCATCGTGTTCGGCCACTGGTCCACCCTGGGTTATGTCGCCACGCACAATGTCTGGGCGCTGGACACCGGCTGCCTGTGGGGCGGGTCATTGACCGCGTTGCGCCTCGACGACCCGACCGCTGTGCCAGTGCAGCTGTCCTGCGCCGGCGGGGCCGATCCGCTGGCCTTCGCCTGACGCCGCAGGCGCAGCGTCACCCGGGCTTCGGCGCTCCGCCGGGTTGATCCGGGGTTGGCCGCGGCAGGTCGGCCACCGCCGCCACCCGAGCGCGGCGCACGGCGGCGTTGATCTGCGCCGGCGGCACGGCCGCGGCGATCGCCGCGGCATTCACGCCCAACGCCCGCTGCAGGGCCTCGCGAAAGTAGGTGCCCTGCGGGTAGGGCCGATCCTCGAAGCCGGCGCGCCCGCGATAGTCGGCCTCGCAGGCGAGCAGGAACCCTTCGAAGCGCTCGGGCCGCCGCACCGCATCGGTGCCCTCCAGCACCTTGACCACCGTCTCGGGCCTTAGCTCCGCGGCCCGATGCACGTGGCCGTGCCACACGGCCATGATACGCGCCAACTCCGCCACGGCCTTGGGCACGCGGGCGTGGTCGCACAAGCGCTCGACCAGCACCAGGCTGCGGTGCTCATGCCCGCGATGGCTGGGCAGGATGCCGGCCGGCGTGGTGCCCTTGCCCAGGTCGTGGGTCAGCGCGGCGAAGCGGACGTCCACCCGTTCGGACAACTGCCCGGCCCGTGCCAGCACCATCAGGGTGTGAATGCCGGTATCGATCTCCGGGTGCCAGCGGGCGGGCTGCGGCACCCCGAACAACCGCGCCAGTTCGGGAAACACGTCGCCCAACACCCCGGCGTCGCGCAGTTCGGTGATGAACCGCGGCGGAGCGGCGCTGGCCAGGGCGCGTGCGAGTTCCTGCCAAAGTCGCTCCCCCGCCAGCGCCGCCAGTCCCTCGCGCACCCGCAGCTGGCGCATGGCGCGGCGGGTCTCGGCCGCCACCGTAAAGCCCAGCGGCGCCAGTTCGGCCGCCAGGCGCGCCACCCGCAACACCCGCAGCGGGTCCGCCACCAAGGCCGCCGGGTCCACCACGCGCAACAGCCGCGCCTCGAGATCGCGGCGCCCGCCGCAGGGATCGATCAGGCCGCCCCGGACATCCTCGGCCATGGCGTTGATGGTCAGGTCGCGGCCCCGCAGATCGTCCTCGATGCCCACCTCGGGACCAGCCGTGGCCAGGTCGCCGCGCACCCGGCAGGCCAGGGTGTACTCCTCGTGGGTCTGGGGGTGCAGGAATACCGGGAAGGACTTGCCGACGCGGCGAAAGCCCTGCGCCTGCAGCGCCTCGGCCGTGGTCCCGACCACCACCCAGTCGCGGTCCTTGACCGGCAGGCCCAGCAGGCGATTGCGAACCGCCCCGCCGACCAGATAGGTCTCCATGCCGCCCGCTGTCCCGACGCTCAGCCCAGCTTCATGCCCTTGGCCATGTTGCGGCTGTAAAAGATCTCCAGCATCTCGCGGCGCAGGCGCTGCTCGATCCGCAACTGCTCGTTGGGTGACACGTCACCGGCGTCGACGCCAAACAGGTAACTGTCCAGATCGAATTTCTTGATCATCATCTTGGTGTGAAAGATATTCTCCTGGTACACGTTCACGTCGATCATCTGGTACCGGTCCTTGGTGTCCTTGGCGATGTAATTCTGGATCGAGTTGATCTTGTGATCGATGTAGTACTTCTTGCCGTTGACGTCGCGGGTAAAGCCGCGCACCCGGTAGTCCATGGTGACTATGTCCGACTCGAAGCTGTGGATCAGGAAATTGAGCGCCTTGAGCGGCGAAATCCGGCCGCAGGTGGACACATCGATATCGGCACGAAAGGTCGAGGTACCGTTGTCCGGGTGGCTCTCCGGATAGGTGTGGACGGTAATGTGCGACTTGTCGAGATGCGCCACCACGGATTCGGGCAGCGGCCCGGGCGACTCGGTGTTGGATATCAGCTCGGCCGCCACCGGTTCCTCGGAGATCAGCATGGTGACGCTGGCGCCATGCGGGTCATAGTCCTGGTGCGCGATGTTGAGGATGTTTGCGCCGATGATTTCCGTCACCTTGCGCAGGATGTCGGTCAGCCGCTCGGCGTTATATGCCTCGTCGATGTAGCGGATGTACTCGCGCTCCTGCGCCGGCGTGGCCGCATAGTTGATATCGTAAATGTTGAAACTGAGGGTCTTGGTGAGATTGTTGAACCCGTGCAGTCGCAGCTTTTTCTGGGCCATCGGCAGACAGACCTTATACGGCGGTGAAAAGGGCCGAAAACCTAGCCGATTCCCGGCCGGACGGCAAGCTAGGGATTGGGGGGCAGGCCACGCTGGTGTTCCCAGCGGGTCACCGGCGGGTGGTGGATGATCTGCACCAAGGTGCCGTCGGGGTCGTAGCAATAAAAACTGCGGGCACCGTCGCGGTGATCGCGCGGCGCAGTACGCATCCGCACCGCGTGCTCCCCCAGCCAAACGAACCACTGGTCCACGACCTCTGGAGCGGCCACAAAAAAGCCGATGTGGTCCAGACGCTGGGCCGCCTCGTCGCGCCGCTGCTCGGGCGGTGCCTGGTGCAGCGCCAGGCTGTCGCCGCCCCAGGCCAGATAGACATTGCGGTGGTCCGGCCGCCACTCCACCGCCATCCCCAGCAGTTCGACATAAAAGTGTTCGGCGGCCGCCAGGTCGCGCACATACAAGGCCACGTGCCGCATGCCGAAGCCGAGATCGGGGCGCGTCACGGTCAGGCCTCCACCAACTCGAAATCATGAGTGATCTCGGCCACCTGCCCGAGCATGATCGAGGCCGAGCAGTACTTTTCGGCGCTGAGCCGCACCGCACGCTCCACCACCTGTTCGGTCAACCCCGGCCCGCCGACGCGGAAGTGTACATGGATGCGGGTGAACACCTTGGGCTCGGTCGCGGCCCGTTCCGCCTCCAACTCCACTTCGCACAGGCGCACCTGGTGCCGGCCCTTGCGCAGGATGTGGACCACATCGAATTCGGTACAGCCGCCCATGCCGAGCAGCAGCATCTCCATCGGGCGCACGCCGAGGTTACGGCCGCCGCTCTCCGGCGGACCGTCCATCACCACGACATGCCCGCTGCCGGACTCGCCCAGCATCAGCGCCCCTTCCACCCACTTGATCCTGGCTTTCATAGGCATATTTCACAAAACCGGACGGGGCAGGCTAGCATAGTTCGACATGATCAATCAGCATGCATAAAATCAATGACATAGGTTCAACGAGTCAACACATGACGCCGCCCGAGCACATCACCATCGTGAAGCCGCCGCCCAAGGAGCCGGAATGGCTGAAGCCTTTCCTGGCGCATTGCCACCGGCGGCGCTATCCCACGAAGACGGACTTCATCCACCCCGGCGACGCCGCCGACACGCTGTTTTTCCTGGTGTCGGGGCAGGTCACCGTGCTGATCGAGGACGAGGACGGTCGCGAGATCATCCTCACCTATCTCAACAAGGGCGAATTCGTCGGCGAAATGGGCCTGTTCCTGCCCACCCCGACGCGCAGCGTCATGGTGCGCACCCGCAGCGCCTGCGAGCTGGCGGAGATTTCCTACGCCAGGCTGGAACAGCTGTTCGAGGGTGAACTGCGGCCGTACGCCACCGCAATCCTGTACGCCATCGGCCGCCAGCTCACCGAGCGCCTGATGGCGACCAGCCAGAAGGTCGGACACCTGGCATTTCTCGACGTCACCGGCCGCATCGCCGGTACGCTGCTGGAGTTGTGTAAGCAACCCGACGCCATGACGCACCCCGACGGCATGCAGATCCGCATCACCCGCCAGGAGATCGGGCGTATCGTGGGATGCTCGCGGGAAATGGCCGGGCGGGTGCTCAAGGACCTGGAGGAACGCGGCCTGATTCACGTCAAGGGCAAGACCATCGTGGTCTACGGGACGCGCTAGCGGCAGCGCCGCGGCTACGGCAGCTACGCCGACCTGCAGGCGGCCAACCCCTGGCCGCCTGACCCGGCATGTTCAAGGCCGGTTCGCCCATCGCACCGCGGCGAGGTACGGCCACCGACGGCGGCCGCACCGACGCCTTGTCTACTCGAGCTTCAGCATCT
>JBFZDU010000444.1:0-2836 GCA_041307205.1 Gammaproteobacteria bacterium
GTACCCGCGCAGCTCAACCTGCAACTGGGGCAGGTCGCCGATCGGCTCCAGGCGCGCCTGATCCCTCAGGCGCTCCAGCATCTCGGCGAGGGCGTCGCCGCGGTCGACCTCGAAGCTGTCGTCGGTGGCGGTGCGCTGCAGCAGGGCCGCGACGCTCAGCTGCGGGGTCTCCCGGCCGTGCTGCCGCCAGAAGGCGAGCATATTCTGCATCTTGTCCCGTTCGAGCTCGATCCATTGCCCGCGCAAGCGCACCAGCGGGGCCTTGGACTCGATCAGCCGCTGCCATTCCGCCTCGCTCACCGCCTGCTCACCGATGGCGAGCTGATAACGGTATTGCACCAAGCCTTCGAGATTGAGACCGCTGCTGCCGGCAGCCGCCGGGCGCGCCGACTTGCCGCCGGCCGAACGCAGGCGGATCCGCAAGCGCTGGTGGCCCTGCGGTGTCCACCAGGCCGGGACTATGACCTTGAAGCCGGCGTCCTCCAGCACCCAGGCCGATTCCTTGAGAAACGCGAAGGCCGCATCCAGATCCAGCGCCAGACCCTGCGGCGCCGCGCTGTCCAGGCCCTCCCACAGCTTGGGCACCATCCGCGCCGCCAGCCCGAGACCGTGCAGCAGCCGCGACTCGAAGTCCTGGCCGAGTTGGCGGCGCAGCCGCTTCTTCTGTGCCGCCGGGCAGGCCCAGTAGTCCGCCAGGGCCAGGCGCTGGGACGGGTCGTCCTTGGGCACGACCACGAACTGCAGTGCCCAGGCGGTCTCGGACTCGGCGGGTGGCTCGTCGAGTCGAAAGCCCAGGGTGAACGCGGCGGGCTGCGGGGGGCCGACGATGCGCTCGCGCCACTGGCACCAGCGCTGATAGGTGTCCAGCGTCGCCTCGGGTCCCTGCCACGGGCCGGGGGTCGGCGCGACACAGGCGTCCAGCAAGGTGTGTTCGATCCGCCGCCGGAAGGTCGTGGGCAAAGGCGTATGCCGCAGGATCTTATCGAGCAACACCTCGGCACAGTGCCGCAGCAAACCATCGGCGGCGACCGGCTGGTCGAGCCCCACCGCGCACGCCGCCGGCATCTGCTCGGCGGCCGCGGCAATGAGCGCCGCGCCCGGCCGCGCCTGGCTCCGGCGTCTCCGCCCACAAGCGCAAGGCGCCGCTCTGGACAAAGGCGTCGGCCGGGTCCGGCAGCCAGAAGGCGTGGAGGATCTTGGTCACTGTGCGTCACCCGGTTGGCGCTCGATGTCAGCGCGTGCCGAGGTAGCGCAGCACAATCAGTCAGGCAAAGGACTCAAGCCCCGCCACGTTCGGGAGCGACCGGGCTTGGCACTTCGGGCAATCGCAGCGACAGCAGCGCGGCGGCAAGGACAAAGGCGCTGGAGATCCACAGGCAGCCCTCCAAGCCATAGGCCTGGTAGGACCAGCCCGACAACACGGTGCCTGCCAGCCGGCCGCCGGCATTCG
This sequence comes from Gammaproteobacteria bacterium, assembly GCA_041307205.1. GTDB lineage: Bacteria > Pseudomonadota > Gammaproteobacteria > Chromatiales > Chromatiaceae > JARRQB01. Next base: position 1,451 of record JBFZDU010000444.1, read on the forward strand.
CCATGTAATAGAAACCGACGTTCAGCGCCACTTTGTCTTGATCGGAGTAGGCCAGGATCAGGTAGGAGTGCACCGCCGAGTTGATGGCGAACACCACGCCGAACAGCGCCAGCCCGCCGACCAGGACCGGACCCGGCGCCCAGCCCTGCCCCAGGGCCAGGGCGATGCCGGCCGGCAGGAAGGCGAGCAGCAAGGCCCAGAGCCGCGCCGTGCCGCCGCCCGGCCCCTGGGGCCCACGGCGCAGCAACCGCGGCGCCGCCGCCTGGACGCTGCCGTAACCGATCACCCACAAGGCGAGAAAGCCGCCGATCTGCAGAAAGGACCAGCCGAGCACGGCGTACAGAAACACCGGCAGACCGACCACGAACCAGACATCGCGCGCGCCGAACAGGAACAACCGCGCCGCCGCCAGGCGGTTGATCGCCGGCACCTGCGAAAACACCTGCGCGAACCTGGGCTTGGCCCGCATCTTCCCGACGCCAGAGGGCAACAGCAAGACAGTCACCACCAGCACTGCTGCGAGCATGCCCGCCAGCACCGCCAAGGCCCCCCGGAATCCGAGCAGTTCCAGCAGGGCGGCACCGACGAAAAAGCCCGCGCCTTTGAGCGCGTTCTTCGACCCGGTCAGCACGGCCACCCACTTGAACAGCCGGGACTCGCCGCCGGCGCCGGCCAGGGCCTTGACGCTGGCCTTGGCCGACATCTTGTTCAGATCCTTGGCGATGCCCGAGAGCGCCTGCGCCGCCATCACGTAAGCGACCGACAACCAGGCATCGGGCACGGTGAGCAGGGCCAGTGCCACCACCTGCAGGCCCATGCCGATATGCATGGTCAGGTTCAGCCCGATGCGGGCACCCAGCCAGCCACCGACCAGGTTGGTGACGATGCCGAAGAACTCGTAGAACAGGAACAGCATCGCCACCTCGAAGGGCGAGTAGCCCAACAGGTGGAAGTACAACACCACCAGCATGCGGATGGCGCCGTCGGTAAGGGTGAAGGCCCAGTAGCCGCCGGTGACGATGAGATAGTTACGGGTGCCCTTGTCCACGCGAGTCTTCTCGAACCACCAGGGGACCGGACGTGCCGAGAGCACCGCTCACCGGTGCGCGCCTTGCGCTATAGCGCCCGCGCCAGCTTGACCGCCAGATCCAGCATGCGGTTGACGTAACCCCACTCGTTGTCGTACCAGGCATAGAGCTTCACCTGGGTGCCGTCGATCACCAGGGTCGACAAGGCATCGACGATGGCCGAGCGCGGATCGTTGACATAGTCGACCGACACCAGCGGCCGTTCCTCGTAGCCCAGGATGCCGCGAAGTTCGCCCTCGGCGGCCGCCTTGAAATAACCATTGACCTCCTCTGCCGTAACCGGCCGCGCCGCCTCGAA
>JBFZDU010000445.1:0-6670 GCA_041307205.1 Gammaproteobacteria bacterium
TCGTCGGCTTCCAGTTTGCCGATGCCGCGCAGGACGGACTGCAAGGCGATGCTGGTATAGGCGAGGCCGACGCCCATGTTGCGCAACACCGTGGAATCGGTGAGGTCGCGTTGCCACCGGGAAACCGGCAGCTTGCCTGCCAAGTGGTCGAACAGGGCATTGGCCAGGCCCAGATTACCCTCGGCGTTCTCGAAGTCGATCGGGTTTACCTTGTGCGGCATGGTCGAGGAGCCAACCTCGCCCGCCACGGTTTTCTGCTTGAAATAACCAAGCGAAATATAGCCCCACACATCCCGGCAAAAGTCGATCAGTATGCTGTTCGCCCTGGCAACGGCGTCGAACAGCTCGGCCATGTAGTCGTGCGGTTCGATCTGCGTCGTGTAGGGGTTCCAGGCGAGTCCGAGGGATTCCACGAAGGCCTTGGCGTGGGCCACCCAGTCGACCTCTGGGTAGGTCGCGAGGTGGGCATTGTAGTTGCCGACGGCGCCGTTGATTTTTCCCAGCAGCTCGACGCTGGCAATCTGGGCTCGTTGGCGCTGCAAGCGGTGCGCGAAGTTGGCCATTTCCTTGCCCAGGGTGGTGGGCGACGCGGGCTGGCCGTGGGTACGTGACAGCATCGGCTTGTCCGCGTGTTCGTGCGCCAGCCGGCGCAAGGCTTCGACCACTGCATCCAGCTCGGGCAGCAGCACCTGACCGCGACCCTCGCGCAGCATCAGCGCGTGTGACAGGTTGTTGATGTCCTCGGAGGTGCAGGCGAAATGGATGAACTCGCTAACCGCTTCAAGTTCGGCGTTGCCGGTGATTTTTTCCTTGAGGAAGTATTCCACCGCCTTGACGTCGTGATTAGTGGTGCGCTCGATATTCTTTACGCGCTGGGCATCCTCGGGACCGAAGTTGGCGACGATCGCGTCGAGCATAGCGTCGGCGTGGGTGCTGAACGGTGGCACTTCGGGCACGCCGGGATGCGTCGCCAGCGACTGCAGCCAGCGGACCTCCACCGCGACTCGGTGACGTATCAGGCCGAATTCGCTAAATATGGGGCGCAGCTCTGCGGTCTTGCTGCCGTAGCGGCCGTCCACTGGCGAGACGGCGGTGAGGGGGCTGAGGTCCATGGGTGGCTCCGCTGTGCGATGGGCGACACATTATAAGGTTGCACTGGCGAATGAGCAGTGCTGCGAGCGGCAGCGCCGGAACCGCCTGCATTTTGTTGGGTGGCGTCATGGTAGGCCGGACGGGGGTCAAACCTCGGGCCTGGTGTCGTCGCCACACCGGGCGGCGGAACCGGTTTGGCGGGCCGAGGATTGGCGGTGCGAGCGGCCGACCCTGTGCCTAGAGTAGAATTTTGCGCTGAATACGCCGCGTTACGCGCCGGCGCGGACTCTTTTAAAGGGCACAGCGATCACGGAATCGCCCACATCGCCATGACAGCCGCCGAGGTTAACAGCCAGATCGCCATCCCCTACATGGTGGAGACTGCGGCGTTTTTGTTGACGGTGGTGGTCATCGTGCCCTTGGCCCGCCGGCTGCGCATCAGTTCGGTGCTCGGCTACCTGGCGGTGGGGGCACTGCTCGGTCCGTCCGCCCTGGCTGTCGTCTCCGATCCCCAGGGGGTCCGTCATCTTGCCGAACTGGGCGTTATTTTTCTGTTGTTCACCATTGGACTGGAGCTGTCGTTCGAACGGCTGCGTGCCTTCAGTCGCCTGATTTTCGGCTTCGGTGCCGCCCAGGTGCTGGTGACCGCCACGATCATCGGCGGTCTGGCCTATCTGTGGGGCAATGGCGCGGAGTCCTCCATCATCATCGGTTTGTGCCTGGCCTTGTCGTCGACCGCGATGGTCATGCAGTTACTGCAGGAGCGTGGCGAGATCGCTGCCACCCATGGGCGCGCCAGTTTCGCCGTGTTGCTATTCCAGGACTTGGCGGTGGTACCCATCCTGATCTTGGTGGCCGCCTTCGCCGCGGGCGACAGCGAAAATGTCTGGAGCAGCGTCGGCGGGGCGCTGTTGCGGGCGGTTTTGGCAGTGGCCGCGATCCTGGTGATCGGCCGCTATGTGCTGCGCTATCTGTTTCGCACGGTCGCCCAGACCCGCAGCGTCGACGTGTTCACGGCCATGTCGCTGCTGGCAATCCTGGCCACCTCGCTGGTCACCGGCTATGCCGGTCTGTCGATGGCCCTGGGGGCTTTCCTCGCTGGGCTGCTGCTGGCGGAGACCGAGTTTCGGCATCAGATCGAAAGCGAGATCGAGCCGTTCAAGGGGATCTTGCTGGGGCTGTTTTTCATGAGCGTCGGCATGAGCCTGAATTTTTCGATGGTGGCCGACAAGACGGGGTGGGTGTTTGCATCGGTGTTCGGGCTGATCCTGTTGAAGGTCGCGATCACCTATCCCTTGGGGCGTCTGTTCGGGCTGGCCCGCCACGACGCCGCACGTACCGCACTGTTTCTGGGCGAGGCCGGGGAGTTCGCCTTCGTGGTCGTCGGCCAGGCGACGCTGACCTTTACCCTGATGTCGCCGGCGGTGGGCCAGTTCATGGTCATAGTCGCCGGGCTCTCCATGGTGCTGACACCGCTGTTGGCTGCCTTGGCCGGTTGGGTCGGTCGGGCCCTGCAGCAGGAGCGCGAAGACAATGCCGTGCGTCAAAGCGAGACCGACCAACTCTCCGGCCACGTGCTGATCGCCGGCTATGGGCGCGTCGGCCAGACGGTTGCCGCGGTGCTGCGCAGCCAGACCACCCCCTACGTGGCCCTTGACCTGGATTCGGCGCGGGTGCGCCGCCACCGGCAGTTGGCGGAACCGGTGTATTTTGGCGATGCCGCCAAGCCGGAGGTGTTGCGCCACGCCGGGGCCGATCGGGCGGCGGCCATGTTGGTGACCATGGACGACCCGATTGCCGCCGGCCGGGCAGTCGCCGCGGTGCGCCGCTGCTGGCCGGAACTCTACGTGCTGGTGCGCGCGCGCGATACTCGACATTCGGATGAGCTGCGGTTGCTCGGAGCCAATGCGGTGGTGCCCGAAACCTTAGAGGCCAGTCTGCAACTGGCCGGCCAACTGCTACGCGTGCTGAACGTGCCGCAGGATACGGTGATCACGCAGCTCGAGAATATCCGCCAGCACGAGTTCGACACGGTCCGCCAGGCCATCGAGTCGCAGGTCAAGGTCGAGATCGCTGCGGCGCAAACGTCCGGGCGCTGAGGCGCTGCCTGAACTGCGGTAAGTCGTGTCCCGGCAGTGCCGCCCTCGGCCGCCGATTGTGTTGCGCTGCGGACCTGCTAATAGTTAGTTACGGGGGAAGAGCGGGATCATCCTTGTCTCGCCCGGCACCAGCCCACGGAGCTACACCATGCAGCGCGCCCTGCACATAAAGCCCCTGAAGTGCACCGGTTGTCTCCAGTGCGAGATGGCCTGTTCCTATGAACATGAAGGGCTGTTCAATCCGGCAAAATCCCGCATCAAGGTGTTCACCTTTCATGACGAGGGACGTTTCGCTCCTTACACCTGTACCCAGTGCGCCGACGCCTGGTGCATGAAGGCCTGCCCGGTGGACGCGATTCAGCTGGACGCGGCAACCGGAGCAAAGGTGATCGTGGCGGCGCGCTGTGTGGGTTGCAAGGTCTGCACCATCGCCTGTCCTTTCGGTACGGTAAATTACAACTCCGCCACCGGCAAGGTGGTGAAATGTGATCTGTGCGGGGGCGATCCCGAGTGCGTCAAGGCCTGCCCGACCGCGGCCATCACCTATATCGACGCCGACTGGACCGGGCTGGACCGGATGCGTGCCTCGGCCGGACAGAGCCTGGCCGGTGCCGGTGCCCACTGAGCGGAGGACGACCCCATGGCCTGGACCAGAAGACTGCTGCGCGTCGATCTGACCGCCGGTACCTGCATGCCCGAATCGCTGAACATGGAGTGGGCGCGGCAGTACCTGGGGCAGCGCGGCCTGGCGACCAAGTATCTCTCCGAGGAGATTGACCCGCAGTGCGATCCGCTCGGTGCGTCAAACAAGCTGATCATGGCCACGGGTCCTTTGACCGGCACCATGGCCTCGACCGGTGGCCGCTATTCGGTGATTACCAAGAGTCCGTTGACCGGGCTGGTCGCCTGCTCTAATTCTGGCGGTTTTCTCGGTGCCGAGATGAAGAACGCCGGTTGGGACATGATCATCTTCGAGGGCAAGGCACCCGAACCCGTCTATCTGTATCTAGAGAACGACCGCGCCGAACTGCGTCCGGCGGGCGCCCTGTGGGGGAAATCGGCCTGGGCGGCCGACGCGGCGTTGCACCAGATCCACCAGGATCCGCAACTGCGGGTCGCCTGCATCGGGCGTTCCGCCGAAGCGGGTTGCCTGTATTCCGGCGTGATCAACGACCTGCACCGCGCCGCCGGACGTTCCGGCGTGGGTACGGTCATGGCATCCAAACACCTCAAGGCAGTGGCCATCCGCGGCACCCTGGGCGTCGGCAACATCAAGAATCCCAAGGCCTTCATGGCCGCGGTCAATGCCGGCAAGAAGGTGCTGGCGGACAACGCGGTCACCGGCCAGGGCCTGCCGACCTACGGCACCCAGGTGTTGATGAACGTGATCAACAGCATGGGCGCCATGCCGACCCGTAACATGCGCGAAGTGCAGTTCGAGGGTGCCGAGAAGATTTCGGGCGAGGCCATGCACGAGCCGCGCAAGACCGACGGCAAAGCGAACCTGACCACCAACGCCGGTTGCTTCGGTTGCACCATCGCCTGCGGGCGCATCTCCAATATCGACCGCGGACACTTCACCATCCGCAACCAGCCCGAGTACTGGAAGAACTCCGGCGGGCTGGAGTACGAGGCGGCCTGGGCCCTGGGTTCGGACACGGGTACGGACGATCTGGATGCCCTCACTTATGTGAACTTCGTCTGCAACGAGGACGGTGTGGATCCCATCTCCTTCGGCGCCACCGTGGCGGCGGCGATGGAACTGTACGAGATGGGCGTCATCACCCAGACGCACACCGGCGGCATCGACCTGAAGTTCGGTGGTGCGGCGGCCTTGGCACGGTTGGCCGAGCTGACGGCCCGGGGCGAGGGCTTCGGCCGGGAGATCGGCATGGGGTCGCGGCGCTTGTGCGAGAAATACGGCCACCCCGAACTCTCGATGACCGTAAAGAGCCAGGAGTTCCCGGCCTACGACCCGCGTGCCATCCAGGGCATGGGCCTGGCTTATGCCACCTCGAACCGCGGTGCCTGCCATTTGCGTGGCTACACCGTGGCCTCCGAAGTCCTGGGCATTCCGGTGAAGACCGATCCGCTGGTGACCGAGGGCAAGGCGGAATTGGTGAAGGCATTTCAGGACGCCACCGCGGCGGTCGATTCCTCCGGGTTGTGCGTGTTTACCACCTTTGCCTGGTCCCTGGAGGACATCGCGCCGCAGGTCGATGCCGCCTGCGAGGGCGACTGGAGCGTGGACCGGATGCTGGAACTGGGCGAGCGCATCTGGAACCTCGAACGCGATTTCAACCTGCGCGCCGGCATGCATCCCGATCAGGACACGCTGCCCAAGCGCCTGCTGCAGGAGGCAGCCAATGTCGGGCCGGCCAAGGGGCGGGTCAACGACCTCGACCAGATGTTGCCCGAGTATTACGAGGTGCGGGGTTGGACGCCCGCGGGGCTGATCAAGGAGGAGACGCGCCGGCGTCTGGCCTTGTGAACAATCGGGCCGGGACGCTGCGGGCGCGCAGCCCCGACCCAGCGGGAGTGCGACCGTGCAGCACCTGATCATCGGCACCGGTCCGGCCGGCGTTACTGCCGCCGAGACCCTGCGCCGGTTGGATCCCGCCGCCGGGGTGCGCCTGATCGGTGCCGAACCGGAACCGCCGTATTCCCGGATGGCCATTCCCTACCTGCTGATGGAACGCATTGGTGAACCGGGCACCTATCTGCGCGCGCGGCCAGAGCACTATGCCCGGCTGGGCATAGAGATCGGGCAGGGACGCGTCTGCGGCATCGACACCGCGGCCCGCGCCGTGCAACTTGCCGACGGTACCAGGCACGCCTACGACCGGCTGCTGCTCGCCACCGGCGCCACCCCGGTGCGCCCGCCCATTCCCGGTATCGAGCTGCCCGGGGTGCATAGCTGTTGGACGCTGCCCGACGCGCGCTGCATCCAGGCGGGTGCGGCGCGCGGCAGCCGGGTGACCCTGATCGGCGCGGGCTTCATCGGTAGCATCATCCTCGAAGCCCTGGCACAGCGTGGGGTACAGCTCACCGTCATCGAACAGGGCGAGCGCATGGTGCCGCGCATGCTGGGCCCCGCGGCCGGCGCCATGATTCGGCGCTGGTGCGAAGGCAAGGGCGTGCGGGTGTACACCGGCGCCAGGGTACAGGCCATCGAGCAGGCCCCGGACGGCCTGCGGGTGGTGCTGGGCGAGGGCGCACCGGTCGATGCCGACCTGGTGATCAGTGCCACCGGCGTACGTCCCAACGTGGGCTTTCTCGATGGGACCGCGGTTCAGGTCAGGCAGGGGGTGCTGGTGGACCGACACTTCCGCACCTCGATTCCGGAGATCTACGCCGCTGGCGACGTGGCCGAAGGCCTGGATTTTTCGACCGGTGGTCACGCGGTGCACGCCATCCAGCCCACCGCCACCGACCATGGCCACCTGGCCGCGCTCAACATGGCCGGCCGCAATGCACCG
>JBFZDU010000446.1:0-5738 GCA_041307205.1 Gammaproteobacteria bacterium
ACCTGCGCCTGATCGTGCACCTGAAACGGATGACCGACCAGGAGTTGGCACAGCTGGACCGGCTCTGCGGCAGCGACACCAGCCGCGACCTGCTGGGCGTCGACATCCCGGAGGTCACGGTCCCGGTGGCGCCCGGCCGCAACCTGGCGATCCTGGTGGAGACCGCGGTGCGCAACCACCTGTTGAAACTCGAAGGCTACGACGCGGTCGAGGCCTTCATGGAACGCCACCAGCGCGCCCTGCTGGACGACCGCTGAGCCGCCACCGCGAAGCGTCCGGGAAACACCATTAGGTACAGCTGTGCACGACACTCCAGCCATGACGCAACGAACTCAGAAGCTGGTGCTGGTCACCGGCCTTTCCGGCTCGGGCAAGAGTATCGCCCTCGACGCCCTGGAAGACGTCGGCTTCTATTGCATCGACAACCTGCCCGTGTCACTGCTGGAGACCTTCGGCGAAGAACTGACCCGCGACCCCAACCATGTCTACGGGCGCTCGGCGCTGGGCATAGACGCGCGTAACCAAGCCAATGACCTGCGCCTGGTGCCACCCCTGGTCGCGCGCCTGCGCGAGCGCGGCTTGCATTGCGAGATTTTGTTCCTCGACGCCCAGACCGACGTACTGATGCAACGCTTCAGCGAAACGCGTCGGCGCCACCCGCTCACCTACAGCGATCGCTCCCTCGAGGACGCCATCCGGCTGGAGCGCGAGCTACTCGAGCCCCTGCTGAGTAATGCCGACCTGCGCCTCGATACCACCCGCAGCACGCTGCACGAACTGCGCGCCACCGTGCGCAACCGGGTCGCCGAACGCCCGGCCGGCGAGCTGTCGTTGCTGATCGAATCCTTCGGTTTCAAACACGGTGTGCCACGCAACGCCGACTACGTGTTCGATGCGCGCTGCCTGCCCAACCCGCACTGGCGCCCGGAGCTGCGGCCGCTGACCGGGCGTGATGCGGCGGTCGCCGCATACCTGGATAGCGACGAACGGGTCGGACGCATGCTCGACCAGATCGCGACCTTCCTCGAGGAGTGGATCCCGTGCTTCGCCGCTGGCGGGCGCAGCTATCTCACCGTGGCCCTGGGCTGCACCGGCGGACAGCACCGCTCGGTGTATCTGGCCGAGCACATCGCGACCCGACTCAAGGCCCGGGGCTACCGGGCGCTGACCGCCCACCGGGAGCTGCCGTGAGCGTCGGGGTACTGCTGATCACGCATCCCGGGGTGGGATCAGCCTTGCTGCACACAGTGACACGCATCCTCGGCAGCTGCCCACTGGCCACCAAGTGCCTGGAGGTCCCGGCCGGGGCAGAAACCGCCCCCCTGCTGTGCCTGGCCGCCGAACATCTGGCCGCGCTCGACAGCGGCGACGGCGTGCTGGTGTGCTCGGATGTTTACGGCGCCACACCCAGCAACATCGCCTGCCGCCTGGCGGACACGGGCCGCGCGGCGCTGGTGTCCGGGCTCAACCTGCCCATGCTGCTGCGCGTCTACAACTACCCGGGCGACGACCTGGACACCCTGTGTCGCAAGGCTGCGGAAGGCGGCGCTCGCGGCATCACGCAGCGCACCCGCGAGCAGGCCCTGCGGGACCGGGAGCGGCCCACATGATCGAGCGCGAGGTGACTATCATCAACAAGCTGGGGCTGCACGCACGCGCCGCCGCCAAGCTGGTGAGCACCGCCAGCGCCTATGCGTCCGAGATCCAGATCCAACGCGAAGGCCAAGCGGTCAACGGCAAGAGCATCATGGGCGTGATGATGCTGGCGGCAAGCCGCGGCACCCAGTTACTGCTGCGGGTCGAAGGCGCAGACGAGGACGCCGCAATCAACGCCCTGCAGACCCTGATCGCCAGTCGCTTCGGAGAGATCGAATGACCGTTGCCTGCACCGGCATAGGCGTCAGTTGCGGCACCGGGATTGTCATCGGCCCGGCCTACCGCCTGCATCACGGCCTGGTACGGGTGGACGCCACCTGGGTCGAAGGTCGCGACCAGGACGCCGAGGTGCAGCGCTTCCGCGACGCGGTAACCGGCGCCGCCGCGGAGTTGCGGACCATCCGCGCCCGCATCCCGCCGAACACGCCGTCGGACATCGTCGAATTCATCGACACCCACCTGCTGATGCTGGAAGACCGCGCCATCGCCGAGGGGCCGGTGGAGTTGATCCGCGCCGAAGGCTGCAGCGCCGTGTGGGCGCTGCAGCAGCGACGCGACGCCCTGGTGCAGGTATTCGAAACGATGGAAGATCCCTACCTGCGCACCCGCAAGGATGACGTCGACCACGTGGTTGGGCGGATCCAAAAGCTGTTGCTGCCTGCGGCCAGCACCGACGAGGAAACCGAGGACCTCACCGGCCGCATCGCCTTGGCGGAGGACCTCACCCCGGCCGATGCGATCCTGCTGCGCCACCGCGGCATCGCGGGCTTCGTCACCGAGTTCGGCGGGCCCATGTCGCACACCGCCATCCTCGCGCGCAGCCTGGGCATTCCGGCAATCGTCGGCGCCCGCGGCAGCACCAGCTGTCTCAAGCACGGCGAACCCCTGATCCTAGATGCCCGGCACGGCATAGTCCTGGCCAACTTCGAGGCCACCGCCCTGGCGCACTTCCAGGCGGCCGGGGCCGCGGCCCAGGTACGCATCGGGGCACTGAAGCGGCTGCGTCGCGAACCCTCGGTCACGCGCGACGGGCGCCAGCTGCAACTGCTGGCCAACATCGAACTGCCCGACGACGTGGTGGCGGCTTGCGAAAACGGCGCCGAGGGCGTGGGCCTGTACCGCACCGAGTTCCTGTACATGAACCGCCTCTCTCCGCCCACCGAGGAGGAGCACTTCGAGGCCTATCACGCCGTGGTGGCCGGCATGGGCAATGGCCCGGTCACCATCCGCACGCTGGATCTGGGCGCCGACAAACAGGTAGATGGGGGCGCAACCCTGCCCTGTACCAACCCGGCGCTGGGGCTGCGCGCCATCCGGCTGTGCCTGAAGGAACCGCAGCTGTTCCGGCCGCAATTGCGCGCCCTGCTGCGGGTTTCCGCCTACGGGCCGATCCGCATCATGCTGCCCATGCTGACCAACATCTGGGAGGTGCTGCAGGCCCGCGCCCTGATCGAGGACATCATGCGGGAGCTGACCGCCGCCGGCACCCCCTTCGATCACACCGTGCCGATCGGCGGCATGATCGAGGTGCCCGCCGCCGCGCTCACCGCCGCCGCCTTCGCCCGCCACCTGGATTTTCTGTCCATCGGCACCAACGACCTGATCCAGTACACCCTGGCGATCGACCGCGTGGACGACGCGGTCAACTACCTGTATGACCCGGCACACCCCGCCGTGCTGCGCCTCATCCATAACGTGATCAGCGCCGGCCGGGCGGCCAATATCAATGTCGGCATGTGCGGCGAGATGGCCGGCGACCCGCGGTTCATCCCGCTGCTGGTCGGCATGGGCCTGCATTCCTTCAGCATGCAGCCGCATTCGCTGCTGGACGCCAAGCAGGTGCTGCGGGCAGCACACGCCGGGCGGCTCGAGCAACAGGTCGCCGCCCTGATGGCAGGTCTCGACAGCAGCGACGCGGCCGATCTGATGGCGGAACTGCCCCGGGCGGAATAACCCGCAGCGGCCCATGGCCGCTGGCCTGCGCCCGTCCCGACCGACTGCTACACTGCCGGCAACCCCACGCCGACCACTAGCTAGCCCGATGAGCGCTGCCGCCCAAGACTCAGGTGATCTGCGCCTGCAACGCCTGCAGGACATACTGGATTCGGGCGCGGTCCGGGAGGCTGGGCGGCTACTCAAGAGCCTGGCGCCGGCCGAGATCGCGCACCTGCTGGAGGCCCTGCCGCCGGCGGAGCGCGAAATCCTGTGGGGCTTGGTCGACGAGAAATACGACGGCGAGGTGCTGCTGCTGGTCACCGACGCGGTCCGCGCCGACCTGATCCGGCGCATGGACCCCGAAGAAATCCTCGCGGCCACCGAAAACCTCGATCTCGATGACCTGGTCGACCTGGTCCAGGATCTGCCGTCCGCCATCACGCGCGAAGTCATCAGCTCGCTGGACGTGCAGCGCCGCAACCGCCTCGAAGCGGTGCTGCCCTTCCCCGAGGACACCGCCGGCGGCCTCATGAACACCGACACGGTGACGGTCCGGCCCGAGGTGACCCTGGACGTGGTGCTGCGCTATCTGCGGCGCCTCGGTGCCCAGGTGCCGCGCGATACCGACCTGCTGTTCGTCGTCAATCGCGAGGACGAGTACCTGGGGGCGCTGCGGCTCTCCGACCTGGTCACGGGCACACCGGATGACACCGTGGCCGAGGCCATGACCCTGGACGTCAAGGCATTCGGCGTCAACACCCCGGACCACGAAGTCGCACAGCGCTTCGAGCGTTTCGACCTGGTCTCCGCCCCGGTGGTGGATGACGCCGGCAGGCTGGTCGGGCGGATCACGATCGACGACGTAGTGGACCTCATCCGCGAGGAGGGCGAGCACCAGTTCATGGGCCGCGCCGGCCTGTCCGAAGACGAGGACATGTTCGCCCCGGTGATCAGCAGCACCCGGCGGCGCGCGGTCTGGCTGGGGGTCAACCTGCTCACTGCCTTCCTCGCGTCCTGGGTAATCGGGCTGTTCGCCGCCACCCTGGAGCGGGTGGTAGCGCTTGCCGTACTGATGCCTATCGTTGCGAGCATGGGCGGGGTCGCCGGCAGCCAGACCCTCACGCTGGCGATCCGCGGCATTGCGCTGGGCCAGCTGTCGGGCAAGAACGCCCGCTATCTGATCCGCAAGGAGCTGGCGGTGGGCGCGCTCAACGGCTTGGTCTGGGCCCTGGTGGTGGGCGCAGTCGCGGGCATCTGGTTCGCCGACCCGCGCATTGCCGGGCTGATCGGCGCCGCCATCGTCATCAACCTCTTGGCGGCGGCCTTCTCCGGGGCCCTGCTGCCACTGCTGCTGCACCGGGTGGGCATAGATCCGGCCCTCGCCGGCAGCGTGCTGCTCACGACCGTCACCGACGTGGTGGGCTTCCTCGCCTTCCTCGGGCTCGCCACCCTGGTGCTGCTTTGACGACTGCGCGCCGGGTATTCCGGCAGGAGCTTGATACCGGTTGGATCGAGGTCTGGGACCGCGGCCAGCGCCGCAGCCTGTGGTTCGACGACGCGATCCTGCAGTCGGAAATCGACCGCCGCGACGCAGCCAGTCTGCCGAACCCGGCGAACCGCGCCATGCTGGCACACCTGCTGTTCGGCCAGCGGCCACGCCGGGTGCTGCTCGGCGGCTGCGGCGGCGGCGGCATCGCGCGCTGGTTCCACGCCCAAGACCCCGGCATTCACGGCGACGCAGTGGAGATCTCGCCAGCCGTGGCCCAGGTCGCTCGCGACTGGTTCGACTTCCCCAGCCCGCACAGCAACTGGCGTCTGCAGCTGGGCGATCTCCGCGACCTGTTGAGCAGCGCCGGCACTTCCTATGACTTCATCCTGTGCGACCTGGCGGAACGCCAGCAGACCCCGGAGTGGCTCACGGCCCCCGAGTTCCTGGCGCATTGCCGCCGGCGTCTCGACCGCACTGGGGTGCTGACCCTGAACTGCATCGCCGACCAGCGCGAACGCTTCGCACTGGCCCTGTGGCAACTCCGCCAGGCCTTCTCGCAGCGGGTACTCTGCCTACCTGTGCCCAGTCACGACAACGTGATGCTCATGGCCTTCGCGGCGCCACCGGACACCGCGGACCTGACGGCCCGGGCAGCGCT
>JBFZDU010000447.1:0-4278 GCA_041307205.1 Gammaproteobacteria bacterium
TCATAGTCGCCCAGCGGGATGCGCTGCAGCACCAGTTGCGGTAGTGCGCCCTGCGGATCTCGCTCCAGGCCGAGGCCGAGGGCATGCAGGCCACCAGCGCCCAGATAGGCGGGCATGTCGGCGACGAATTCCAGGCGCTCCGAGGTGCCGAAGAAGTGCACGCCGGCCTGGTCTTCCTGCTTGCTCGGCACGGCTTTGGCATTGTTCAGGCTGCGCTGCAGGAAGGTCCAGCCGATGCGCATGGCGTCGCTCGCCTCGATCTGCGCCGCGCCGCTTTCCCAGCTGTGGGCGCCGATCCTCACCATGCCGTACACCAGCGACACTAGCAGTGCGAGCACCATTAACGCGACCAGCATTTCGAGCAGGGTGAAACCCGCCTGGCGCGCCCGGATCACGGCCCCTCCTGCGCCAGCGGCTTGGTCAGCAGCAGTGATTGCACGGCGTAACGCCGTTCGTCCGGGCCTGCGCCCCAGAGCACGGTCAGTTCCAACTGCATCGCCTGCACGCCCGCCTCGGGTGGCGTCGCGCCATCGGCGTCGACATAGGGCTGCAGCGTCACCTCCCAACGGAACTGGTCATCGAAGCTGCCCTCCTCGCTGCTGGCCGAGACCTCGGCGCGTGCATCCAGCTCCGCCAGCTTGGAACGTGCCAGCAGCGCCGCCTGGGTGTATTCCGCGGCCAGAGTCAGGTTCTGCAGCCCGCCCTGGAACAGCTGCAGCAGCGCGCCGCCGGCCACCGCCAGCACGATGAAGGCCACCAGGATCTCCAGCAGCGTGAAACCCCGGACGCGCCGGGACCGGGTTCGAGCCATGGTTTTCACGAGTCGTCTTCCGTGATGCGGACCCGGCCGGTAAGCCATTCGACGTCGACCCGCATCTGCAGGCCCTCCAGGCTCAGGGTGACCCGGCCGCCGGTCGAGCTGCCGTCAGGGTAGAAACGGATGCCACCGCGCCCCGGGGCCAGCATCTCCTGCTCGGCGGTGGTCAGCTCCAGCTCGATGGCCTGGGGGAGTTGCCTTACCCGCGGGTCGGCTTCGAGCTGCAGGGTGCGTGCCTCGACGTCGAGCTGCAGGGCCACCGGCTGCTGGCGGCGCTGCGCCTCGAGCCGGGCCTGGCGCAGGCCGGTGGCCAGGGTGTGGGCGGCGGCGCGCAGCTCGACGCCGGGCGTCGTGATCAGCGCCGGCACCGCGACCGCCAGCAACACCGCGATGATCGCGAGCGTCACCAGGACCTCCAGCAGGGTGAAGCCTGGTGGCGGTGCGTGGCCTCGCACGGCGGCGCTTACTCCCAGTTGCCGATATCGGCGTCGTTGCCCTCCCCGCCGGCTGTGCCGTCCGAGCCGTAGGAGTAGACGTCGAACTTGCCGTGCTCGCCCGGGTAGGCGTATTGGATCTCGTTGTGCCAGGGATCCTTCAGCAGGCTTTCCTTGAGATAAGGGCCTTTCCAGCGCGGATTGTCGGCGGGCTTGGTGACCAGTTCGGACAGCGCTTCGGGATATTTGCCGGTTTCCATGCGGTACAAACCGATGGTGTTGCTGATGTTGTCGATCTGAATCTTGGCCGCGTTCACGTTTGCGTCGTCGGCCTTGCCGAGCAGGTTGGGTGCCACGATGGCGGCGATCACGGCGAGGATGCCGATCACCACCAGCAGTTCGATCAGGGAGAAACCGCGCGGCGGGGTGGCGCGCTGCAGGTGTTGGTGCATGGGGGACTCCTTTGGTTGCCTAGAAGGCCAGGTCGTTGGTTTCGATGACGGCCAGCACGACTGACAGAATGATAAGGGTTATGAACCCGGCGATCATGAGGATGATCACGGGTTCGGCGAGGGTGAGCAGGCGCGCGATGTCGGTACGCACCTCGCGTTCGTAGATATCCGCCAGCTGTTCCAGCATGTGTTCGAGGCGACCGGTCTCCTCGCCGACCTTGAGCAACTGGGTGGTGAGCGGCGGCAGCACGGCGGCGTCGAGCAGGGGCCGCGACAGGCCTTCGCCCTGGCGCACTCGCGCCGCGGCCTGTGCCAGGCCGCGGGCGATCACGCGGTTGCTGACGATCTCCTTGGCGATGTCCATGGCCGTGAGCAGGGTCACGCCGTTTTTCAGCAGCGTGCCCAGGGTGCGGGTGAAGCGCCCGGCCTCGATCTTGGCGATCAGCCCGCCGGCCAGCGGCAGACGCAGCAGGCGGGCGTCCCAGCCCTCGCGTTTCACCGGGTCACGCCATTCCTGGCGCAGCCAGTAACCCAGCCCCGCCACCGCCAGCAGCATCGCCCACCACCAGTGCTGCACGAAGGCGCCGGCCGCCACCACCACCTGGGTCAACAGCGGCAGCTCGCGCCCGGCCTCGGTGAACATCTCGGTGAAGCGGGGCACTACGAAGGCCAGCATCACGGCCACCGCGACCACGGCCAGCACGATCAGGATGGCCGGATAGAGCAGCGAGGACAGGATCGAGTCGCGTAATTCGCGCGCCCGGCCTTTGAATTCGGCCAGTCGCTCCAGGGCCATGTCCAAGGCGCCGGTGGCCTCGCCCGCGCGCACCATGTTGAGGTAGAAGCGGTCGAAGGTGCCGGGCTGCTCCTCCATGGCCTGCGACAGGGAAGAACCGCGGCGGATGTCGCGCCCCAGGTTCTCGATCAGCTCCTTCAGCGCCGGGTGGTCGGCCAGCCGGCCCATGGTGTCGAGCGCCTTGTCCAGCGGCAGCCCGGCGCGCAGCAGGGTGGCGAGCTGCAGGGTGAGGTAGTCGATGTCGCGGCCGCGCAGGCGGCGCGGCCCGAAGCCGAGGGCGAGGCGGGTCGGGGCCGCCGCCGCAATGCCGGGTTCGCGGATCTGGATCGGGGTCTGGCCTTCGGCTTGCAGGCGCCGCGCCAGCGCCTGGCGGTCGACCGCCTCCAGACGCCCCTGCACGATCTCGCCGTCGGCGCGTGCGGCCTTGTATTCAAACCAGGGCATTGATGTTCGCCTGGGTGACGCGCTCGACCTCTTCCACCGTGGTCAAGCCGGACAGCGCCTTGCGCAGGCCGTCGTCGCGCATCGGGATCATGCCTTCGGCCAGGGCGACGCGGCGGATGGCGTCGGCGTCACGGCTTTCGAGAATCACGCGCCGCACCGCCTCGGTCATCACCAGCAGTTCCAGGATGGTGGTGCGGCCCCAGTAGCCGGTGTGCTCGCAGCGCTCGCAGCCGACGGGCTTGTAAAGGGTGATCTCGGTGGCGCCGGCGACTTCTGCCAGGCCGGTTTCGCGCACCCATTCGGGGTCCGGTTGGTAGCCCTGGCGGCAGTGCGGGCAGAGCCGCCGCACCAGGCGCTGCGCCAGGATGCCGTCCAGCGTGGAGGTGAGCAGGTAATCCTGCACATGCATGTCGAGCAGGCGGGTGACGCTGCTCGGCGCGTCGTTGGTGTGCAGCGTGGACAGGACCTTGTGGCCGGTGAGGGCCGACTGCACGGCGATGCTGGCGGTCTCGGTGTCGCGCATCTCGCCGATCATGATCACGTCGGGATCCTGGCGCAGGATGGAGCGCAGCGCATTGGCAAAGGTCAGGTCGATGTTCGGCCGGACCTGGATCTGGTTGATGCCGGCGATCTGGTATTCGACCGGGTCCTCGACCGTGAGGATCTTCTTCTGCGGCGTATTGAGGCGTTCCAGGGCCGCATACAGCGTGGTGGTCTTGCCGCTGCCGGTCGGGCCGGTGACCAGCAGGATGCCCTGCGGCCGCGCCAGCAGGGCCTCGAATTGCCGCAGCACCTTGCCGTCGAACCCCAGTTCGGCGAAGTCCAGCGGCACCCCGCCCTGGTCGAGCAGACGCATCACCACGCTCTCGCCGTGCAGGGTCGGGACGGTCGAGATGCGCATGTCGACCTCACGGCCCTCCACCCGCACCTTGATGCGGCCGTCCTGCGGCAGCCGGCGCTCGGCGTTGTGGAGGTTGGCCATCACCTTGAGGCGCGAGGTCCCGGCGGCCGCCGAGGCGGCCGGCGGCGCCT
The DNA here is from genome assembly GCA_041307205.1 of Gammaproteobacteria bacterium. GTDB lineage: Bacteria > Pseudomonadota > Gammaproteobacteria > Chromatiales > Chromatiaceae > JARRQB01. The sequence goes on from JBFZDU010000447.1 coordinate 3,976, forward strand.
CCATCTCACGCAGTACGCCGTCGACCCGAAAACGTACCGTGAGCGCGCCTTCGAAGGGTTCGATGTGGATATCCGAGGCGCGCATCTCCAGGGCGCGGGCGATCAGGTGGTTCACCATCCGGATCACCGGCGCCTCGCTCGCCATGTCCTTGAGGTGCTCGATGTCGTCGAGGCTGGCCTCGCCTTCGCCAAGGCCGCCGGCGATGCTGGCCAGCGAGGTCGCGTCGCGCCCCTGCAGGGTCTGGATGGCCGCCTGGATGTCCGTGCTGACGCCGACCACCGGGCGGATCGCCTTGCCCAGCG
>JBFZDU010000448.1:0-4835 GCA_041307205.1 Gammaproteobacteria bacterium
CCGTGCTTTGAGGCTATAAAATTCTCCCACGCGTCCATGTTCGTCACCAACTACCGCAACGAACCGGTGGGTCTGCGCGTGTTCGATCCGAACGCCACTGGTCCCGACGGCAAGCGCGGTGCCCAGGCCGCAGGCCTGGCCGGCGATCTCGCTTTCGCCTTCCAGAGCCGCCAGGACCGGGCCATTGCCTCGCTGAACAGCAGCTTCGGCAACACCCCGGTCGGCTATCAGAACCGCGAAGACGGGCTGGCCTGCATCGATGGGCTGGGCGATGGCATCAACTGCGACCGCCGTCCGGGCGACCCCTTCACCCCGATCATGCGTGCCTACGAGCGTGACGAGGTGAAGATCAAGATCCAGGTCGGCGCGACCGAGGAACAGCACCAGAGCACCTTCCATGGTCTGAAGTGGATGTCCAACGGTTCCGGCTTCGGCCGCTCGCCGAACTCCGGCTGGCGCAACTTCCAGTCGCACGGTATCTCCGAGCAGTTCAGCCTGCAGGTGCCGATGAACCCGGACCCGCTGCAGGCCGGCCAGTCGGTGGACTACCTGTACTCGACCGACGCCACCCGCGACGGTATCTGGCAGGGCACTTGGGGCGTGCTGCGCACCTATGGTCAGGCCCGCGGCGACCTGTTCCAGCTGCCGGAGAACCCGGTGGGGACGCCGCGTGTGCTGAACGCCCGCAACTTCCTCGGGGTCTGCCCGCGGACGGCGCCGGTGCGCAACTACGACGTGACCGCGGTGTTGGCCAACGACGTGCTGCCGAACCTGCTGGGGGTCACCATCCCGGCGAACATCGGCGGCGATTCGGACGGGATCCCCGGTGGCGACAATGCCGGCGGTCCGCTCAATCCGGTCGGGGGCACCCTGGTGTACAACCGCCGCGGCACCGTGGTCCCCACGGTGGTCATTCCGCCGGAGCCCGGTGAAGTCGTCGAAGGCCCGCTGGTGCTGCAGGGCGGCGCCGGTCCGCTCAACGACCCGACCGCCATCATGTACGTGCGTACCGCCGATATCGGTGCCAACGGTCGCCTGCGGCCGGGCGTGCCGGTGGAGCCGCTGGTCCTGCGGGCCAATGCGGGCGACTGCATCCAGGTCACCCTGCGTAACCGCCTGCCGGCGCTCGCGCCGGACCTGGCCGGCTGGCAGGACATGATGTGGGTGGTCAACCGCGATCTGGGCCAGGGTGTGGGCGCAGACGGCGAAATGCACTTCTTCAACAACAACCTGGTCCGGCCGTCGAGCCACGTCGGGCTGCATGCGCAGCTGGTGGAATACGACGCGAGCCGGGACGACGGCGTGCTGGTGGGCCAGAACGCCCAGGGTATCGCCGGTCCGGTGGGTCCGGGTGGTTCGAGGACCTACCGCTGGTACGCCGGCGACATCAGCCACGTAAGGGTGGGTGGTACCCCGACCCGGCCGTTCATCAACATCGTGGCCACGCCGGTCGAGTTCGGCGGTACCAACCTGTTGTCGGCGGACCGGGTGAAGCAGCCGCAGAAAGGGCTGTTCGGTGCCCTGGTGATCGAGCCTTCCGGTTAGACCTATGCCGAGACCACCCTGGTGCCGGACGGCCAGGGTTCTGGTACGGCCACGCGCCTGAGCCGTGCCCAGGCGACCATCACCGCACCTGTGGGTGCGGCCGGCTCGGGCGGCACCTACCGCGAGGCCCTGGCGATCGGTCACAAGATCACCAACCTGCGCTGGAAGGACGGCTCGGCCATCCTGAACGTGAACCAGGGTGAACTGGGTCGTGAGGGTGCTGAGGACGCCGGTCATGCGGGCTTCAACTACGGCATGGAGCCGTCGTGGTTCCGCTTCAAGCTGCAGCCGGATGCGCCTTTCGGTAACGCGGGGACTCCGAACAGCTTCGGGGGCCTGCCGAACGCCCATGCGATGTACGCCAACGGGTTGGCGGCTGCTGAGCCCAATGCCATCCCGGCCATCGCCGGGGTGAGTGCGGCGGGTGATCCGGCGACTCCGGTGTTCCGGGCCACGGCCGGCCTGCCGAGCCGCATCCACGTACTGAACGGGGCCTCTGCGGACCGCGATGGGGTGTTCGTGTTGCACGGCCATGTCTGGCAGCGCGACCCCTACGTCTGCCCCGGCCAGTCCGATCTGGGTCTGGCGGGCCGGTGCAACCCGGACGAGCCAGTACCCTCCCGTGCGCTGGGCCTGAACCCTCAGGGCAAGTACATGGGCGGCGAAGAAGGCATGGGCCACGTCTACGGCCACTGGCCGGTGTTGTTCACTGCCGGTGGCACGGATCAGGTGGTCGGTGACTACCTGTTCCGCGACTACGCGCCCAACGGCAACCGCAATGGCCAGTTCGGTATCTTGCGGGTGCAGTAAGCCGTGTGGTAACGACCTGATGTAACGACAACAACCCCGGATCCCCTCGGGGGTCCCTTAGGGCGCGGTTCGCAAGGACCGCGCCCTGTTCTTTTTGCGGCCGATGAAGATCCCGAGCCCAACCCCGGCAAAGGGCGTTGGGCATATCCCCGGCGGCGCGGTGGTTGTGGTAGCCCGGGCGGGCGCTCGCACGGAACGAAATTGCGGCGGAAAAATTTGTAGGTCGCGATTTTCACGCGCAACGCCCGCGTACAGGTGGGCGCCTGTACCAAGACCCCATGCCGGCAGGTTTTCAAGTCCTAAACGCCAGTCTCTATTTACGGCGTATAGGATGGCTAGGCACGGCGTAAAAGCCAAGATTAATACTGTTAAAACAATTAGTTGATATTGTATCCGGATTTCCTCTGTGCTCAGGTGAATATGACGCCAATACAGGATTCTACCCCCCTGTACGCCGACCGAATCGGTCCAGGTCCCCACCTGTACTTAGGGGCACAAAAAACCACCTATCGTCCAGTAACGGACCGCCCGGCTTTCAACGACACTTGCCCCACGGTCGCAGGTAGCGTCCGTATAAACGGCAAGGATGCGGTAGACGTCCCCGGCCAAACTTCGTCGGGCGCACGGCAGCTTGCCGAGCGCCGGACCAGGGGAGGCCCGTAAATCCAAACAGTCACGGGGGTATCCATGACAACCGAGAGAAATTTCCGTACCCGAACGGGAACGGGGTCGGGTCCGTTTCGCCCGACACAACAAGGGATCTGGGGTTTGTGTTGTCTGTCGGCGGCGCTGTTGGGGTTCGCCCCCGGCGGTGCCTCGGCCGCGGTCACTTGCACCGACACCATCACAGCGAACGTGGTGGTGCTGGACAACCCGACCATATTCAACCGCCTGGGGGCCCAGAACCCGAACTGGATCACCTATGCGCTCAAGCGCGACGTGGTGGACAAGACCACGCTCGTGCCCTGTACGCAGACCGCGTGCACGGCCGGTAATGTCATCCTGCGTCCCGACAAGCGGCCCCGGCCGCTGGTGGTGCGCTCGGTCGAAGGTTCCTGCCTGACGGTCAACTTCACCAACCTGTTGGATCCGCAGCCCAACCCGAACCGGCTGGCCAACGAGCGGCCGCTGAATTTCAACAACTGCCCCCCGGGGCCGAACCAGGCGGCCTGCCTCGTGCGCCTGCAGAACGACAACCAGGTCGCTGACCGGTTTGCCGGCTTCCACCCGCAGGGTGTCGAACTCGCGGACAACATTGGCAGCGACGCCAGCTTCGTCGGCACCAACGCGAACAGCCTGGTCGCACCGGGCGCATCCGCTACCTACAACTTCTACACCCCGCACGAGGGTACCTTCACCGTCAACAGCTACGGCGCCACCATCGGCTCCGAGGCCAACAGCGGCAACCTGGGCCTGGGCATGTTCGCCCAGCTCAACGTGCAGCCCAAGGGCGCGCGCATCTACCGCAGCCAGGTGACCGAGGAGGAGTTGCGCCTCGCGACCACCGGCACCACCGAGTTCGGTCAGCCGGTCATCAATTACGAGGCCGTCTACCCGAACGTCCAGCCCTGGATCGCCGAGGGCAAGGCCGGGCTGCCGGTGCTCAACATGTTGACCCCCGGGCGCGAGCTGGTGCACAGCGACATCAACGCCATCATCGCCGGTTCGAACCCCGACGGCAGCTTCCCGGCAGGCACCTACCCGCTGGAGAGCGTGGGCAAGAACGTGCCCAGCCTGCCGAACCGGCTCGAGGCCTTCCGCGAGTTCTCCTCGATCTTTCACGACGAGCAGACCAACGCGCAGGTCTACCCCAATTGGTATCTCGACCCGGTGCTGGGCTACACCCTGCACGGGGTCGGCGACGTGTTCATGATCAACTACGGCTCGGGCGGTATCGGCTCGGAGATCATCTCCAACCGCCTGCACACCGGCCCGATGCACGACTGCACCGACTGCGCCTACGAAGAGTTCTTCCTGGCCTCGCAGACGGTCGGCGACCCCGGCCTGCTGGTGAACTTCCCGGCCAACACCGGTATCGAGCTGTGCGACCCGAAGAATTTCGGCCCGGCCGGTAACTGCTGGCGTGACCCGGTCAACCTGGCCAACGGCCCGATCCCGGGCAACTACGCCCTGTTCCAGGAAGACCCGAGCAACGTCCACCACGCCTACACGGGCGACGCGGTGAAGATCCGCAACATCCATGCCGGCGCGTTCGAGCAGCACATCTTCCACCTGCACAACCACCAGTGGCTGTTCAACCCCAACGACGACAACGCCAACTACCTCGACGCCCAGGAGATCATGCCGGGCTCGGGTCATACCTACGAGCTGGCGAACGGCGGCGCGGGCAACCGCAACAAGACGGTGGGCGACGCGATCTTCCACTGCCACTTCTACCCGCACTTCGCCCAGGGCATGTGGTACCACATCCGCAACCTGGACATGCTGGAGACCGGCACCAAGCTGGCCGTGTCCAACAC
>JBFZDU010000449.1:0-6317 GCA_041307205.1 Gammaproteobacteria bacterium
CCTGCAGCAGGACCCGCGCACTGCCCCGCACACCCGCAGCGCCTTCGCCGAGCGGCTCACCGGCGGCTCGTTCCTCGACTTCGACATCCGCCGCGACGACCTGGTGCGTTATGGTCTGCGCGTCGATCACGTCAACCACACCCTGATGGCGGCGGTCGGCGGCATGGCGGCCACCGAGGTGATCGAGGGGCGCGAGCGTCACCCGGTGGTGGTGCGTCTGGCGCGCGATTTCCGCGACGACCCGAGCGCCCTGGAACGCCTCACCATCCCGCTGCACGGCATGGGCATGATGCCGGTCGATCACATCCCGCTCAGCCAGGTCGCGGACCTGCGGTTCCGCAACGGCCCGCCGATGCTGCGCAACGAGGGCGGGCAACTGGTGGGCTATGTGTTCGTCGATCTGCACGAGGGCATCGGCATCGCCGACTATGTGGAGACCGCCCGCCAGGTCCTGGCCGACCGGGTACAGATCCCGCCCGGCTACCGGGCCGAGTGGGCCGGCCAGTACCAGAACTTCCAGCGCGCCCGCGACCGCCTGCAGACCCTGGTGCCGCTGACCCTGTTCATCGTGTTCTTCATGCTCTACGCCCACCGCGGCTCGGCGCTGGAGGCCCTGCTGGTGATGCTGACCGTGCCCTTCGCCCTGATCGGCGCGGTCTGGCTGCTGTACCTGCTCGACTACAAACTGAGCGTGGCGGTCTGGGTAGGCATGATCGCCATGGCCGGACTGGCGGCCGAGATGGGATTGTTGATGCTGTTCTACCTCGACGCCGCCTGGCGCCGGGCCCGCGATGCCGGCGAGCTGCGTTGTCGCGCCGATCTGTTGCGGGTGCTCACCACCGGGGCCGCCGAGCGAATCCGGCCGATGCTGATGACCACCCTCACCCTGCTGATCAGCCTGGTCCCGGTGATGCTCAACGACGGGGTCGGCGCCGACGTGATGAAACGCATCGCCGCGCCCATGGTCGGCGGCACCCTGAGTGCATTGCTGGTGGTGCTGCTGGTGCTGCCGGCGGTGTTTGCGCTGTGGAAGGCGTACCGGATCCCGCAGGTCGCCGTCGAACGACCGCCGCAGCCGGTGCTGGCCGCCGAATCCGCCGAATCCTGAGAGCGGGGCCGGTTCAGGTGCGGCTTGGCAGCGTCCCGGACGCCGGTATCGGCGCCGCCCCCGACGGGTGCGGCAGGTGCACCGTGAGCTGATCGAACGGAATCACCCAGCCGTGCCGGTTGCAGGCCTCCAGGGCGCTGCGTTGCAGCAACCGCCGGATGGTCCAGTAGTGCGCCGCGGCGGCGCCGTCGAATACCGCCACGATGATCAGGTTCAGGGACGAGCTGGCGGCCTCGTTGAAGTCGACGATCAGATCCGTCAGGTGGTCGTGGAAGACCTGTTCGGCGAGCCGCGCCTCGAGGTGCGCGCGCAGCTGCGCCACGATGGTGGTCAGGATATCCGCCTGGTGGCTGTAGTCGAGCCCGAAACTGATCGGGATCGCAAAGCCTTCGAGCGACAGGTTGCGCGGGTATTGCGCGAGGAAATCGCTCACCGGCCAGGTCTTGGTGGCCCCGATGACCTGGACCTGGACGAGCTCCGGTGTCTGCAACAGCACCCGGCCGAAAATGTCGCCCTCGAGCATGACGTAATCGCCCTCGCGAGTCGGGAACCAGGGTTCTTCCTTGGTGTACTGACGAGACTGCAGCGTGGCCATGTCGCTGATCGGCACCCGGATGGTGCCGCCGCGCAGCAGCGGGTTGTGCAGCGTGGAGAAGACATTGAGGGATTTGATCCGCCACGGGATGCCGCCGTGGATGACGCGCTCGCCCTCGCGCACGCCGCCCATGTCGAGCAGGATGCGCATCTCCTCGACGTAGCGCGGCAGCGAGTTGCGCAGCGCCAGCACCAGGCCGAACAGGAACAGGATCAACACGCCGAGGATCAGCCAATCGCCGCGCGCGGACAGCACCCCCATGGCCGCGGCCAGGGCGACCAGGAACGCGAACACCCGGAACAGCATGGTTCCGGCCCGGGCGAAGCGCCCTCGTTGCGCGGCGGCCCGCCGCTTCGGCAGCCGGCCCAGTAGCCGGGCCAGGCCGAACAGCACGGCATAGCTGAGGCCGAACGCGGCCAGGGCCAGTGCCAAATTTAGGCCGCGGCCGGAGAAGAATTCCCGCAGCGCGTCGGCCAGCCTGCCGCTGGACTCCTCTTCCGGGGTCAGCAGGTGCTGCAACTGGGTCTGCGCCAACTGCAGCCGGCTGTCGGCGTCGGCGCGGTGGCTCTGCCACTCTTTCATCAGGTCTTGCAGTACCTTGCGCACGGCCGACGCGTCGGTTGCCTCGATCACGCCGGAGAGGCGCCCGATGGCCCGGTCTGCCAGTTCCAGGCGGTCGGTGTAGAGCGCCTTCTCGCTGCGCAAGCGCTCGATCTGGCGCGGGCGCTCGGTCATCCGCTTCACCTCCTCCAGCAAGGGGCGGACGACGTCCTCGATCTCCCGCTTCCAGTCGAACGGCCTTTCTTCTGCCCGGCCCTCCAGCTTGGCCACAGTGGCGCCGCCGGTCGCCAGTTCTTCGAACGAGGTCCGCAACTGCTGGAGCCGACCGGCGACCCGCTCCAGGTCCGAGGCCAACTCCCTGGCCTCCGGGCCGACGGGCGCTGCCTTGAGGCGTTTGGCGAGCTCCGCATGTTCCGATTGCGCGGCTTCGACCGCCGCGAGTATGGTCAGCAGGCGCCCCTCCAGGGTGGGCGCTGCCGGCTGGGTGGCTTGGCCATTGGCGGCTTCCACGGTAACCGGCGCCGCCGCCCCCGGGCCAGGCGTCGCTGGTCGGGCGGGTAGCGCCTGGGGGCAGACGAACAGGCAGAGCAGAGTGGCAATCAGGCGAAACGGCGTACGAGCGGTCATCGGCAGTCGCTGGGCGGTTGAGTCCACTCCCACCATAAAGGCCCCGGGTGCCTGATAACAAGCGCCGCCGGCCCGGTCGGGTTCACTCGTAGCGCAGGGCCTCGATGGGCCGCAAGCGGGCCGCCTTGCGGGCCGGGTGCAGGCCGAAGAACACCCCGACCAAGCCGGCGAACAGCAGGGCGACCAGCACCGACCCAGGCGTCACCGCCACCGGCAACTGCGAGAACCGCGCCACCGCGGCCGCCCCGCCCAGGCCGAGCAGCATCCCGAGCAGCCCGCCGGCCCCGCTCAACACCAGGGCCTCGAGCAGGAACTGCCACAGGATGTCGCGCGGCCGCGCCCCCAGCGCCATGCGGATACCGATCTCGCGGGTGCGCTCGGTGACCGACACCAGCATGATGTTCATGATGCCGATGCCCCCCACCAGCAGCGACACCGAGGCGATGCTGCCGAGCAGCCAACTGAACACGCGCGCGCTTTCCTCCGAGGTCTGCGCCAGCTCGGCGCGGTTGTAGAGCCGGAAGTCGTCCTCCTGTGCCGCGCTCAGGCCGTGGCGCTGGCGCAGCAGGCGCTTGATCTCCGTGGTGGCGCGGAAGGCCGCCTCGCGCCCGGTGGTGGTGAGCTCGATGCGCTCGATATGGGTGATGCCCTTGAGCTTGCGCTGTACCGTGGTGATGGGCGCCAGGATGACATCGTCCTGGTCCGACCCCCAGGCGGTGGCGCCCTTGGCGGTCAACACCCCGATGATGCGGCAGGCCAAACCCTTGATCACGATGGTCTGGCCGACCGGGTCGCGCAGGCCAAACAGTTCGCGCGCCACCGTCTGGCCGAGCAGACAGACATGGGCGGCCGCCGCCACCTGCTGGGCCGTGATCGCTTCGCCGGCGGCGAGCGGCCAGTTGCGCACCGCGAAATAGGCCGGGGTGACCCCCTCGATGGCGGTCCCCCAGTTGGCGCCGCGATAACGCACCTGGTCGGTGGTCTGGACGCTCGGCGCGACCGCCGCGACCCCGGGAAGTTCGGCAATTGCCGCCGCATCGGACAAGGTCAGGCTGGTGGTGGTGCCGGCGCCACTGCGCACCCCGCCGCGGGTGACCGAGCCGGACCGGATCAGCAGGCTGTTGGTCCCCATGCTTTCGAGTTGTTGTGCGATGCGCTGCTGGGCCCCGGTGCCGATCGCCACCATCGCGATTACCGAGGCGACCCCGATCACCACCCCGAGCGTGGTTAGCATGGCGCGGGTCTTGTTGCGCCACAACGCGCGCAGGGCCAGTTGCAAGGCGGCCAGCCAGCTCACCGGCGAGCCTCCAGGCGGCCGTCGCGCACCAACAGACTGCGGTGCGCCCGCGCCGCCACCTCCGGTTCATGGGTGATGAGCACGATGGTCAGGCCGTCGCTGCGGTTGAGTTCGTCCAGCGTGGCCAGGATCTCGCTGCTGGTCGCCGTGTCGAGGTTGCCGGTCGGTTCGTCGGCCAGCAGCAGCGCTGGTGCGGTGACCAGGGCACGGGCGATCGCCACCCGCTGCTGCTGCCCGCCCGACAGCTGGTTGGGCAGGTGGTGGATCCGCGCCCCCAGGCCCAGGCGCTGCAGCGCCCCGAGGGCTCGCCGGCGACGCTCCTGCTTGCCGATCCCCGCATAGATCAGTGGCGTCTCGACGTTCTCCAGCGCACTGGTGCGGGGCAGGAGGTTGAAGTTCTGAAACACGAAACCGATCTCGCGATTGCGCAAGCCGGCGAGGGCGTCGCGGCTCATCCGGGTCACGTCCTGGTCGCGCAACAGATAACTGCCTGCATCGGCGATGTCGAGGCAGCCGAGGATGTTCATCAGGGTCGATTTGCCCGACCCGGACGGTCCCATGATGGCCAGGAACTCGCCCTCGGCGACGTCGAGATCGATGCCGCGCAGCGCCTGAATCTCCACCCCGTCCAGGGCGTAGGTCTTGTGCAGGCCGCGGATCGCAATCATGGGACCGGCCATGGCGGCTCAGAACAGGCTCAGGCCGAAGCTGCGGCGCCGCTGCGCGCTTTTGCGGTCGGTCGGCACGGCGACCGGCAGGTCCGCTTCGAGTCCGGGACCGCTGACCTCGGTGAACTTCTCGCCGACGATGCCGGTGGTGACAGTGAGCGGCGTCAAGGCGTCCCCGTCAGCCCGCCAGACGACGGCCTGACCCGGACCGAGGCCATCGCGCAGTGCGCTGAGACGCTCCTGCGGCCACTCGGGCACGAAGCGCAGTGCCGCGTGCGGTACCTGCAGGGCATCCTCGCGCCGCTCGACCTCGATATTGACGGTCGCCGTCATACCGGGTTTGAGCGCCAGGTCGGTGTTGTCCACCCGGATGATGGCGTTGTACTTGACCACGCCCGCTTCCACCTTGGGCTGCAGCCGCACCTGGGCGACCTGCCCCAAAAACTCCCGGTCCGGGTAGGCGAAGACGGTGAAACGGACCGACTGGCCTTCGCGGACCTGGCCGATGAAGGACTCGTCCACGTCCGCTTCCACCTGCATCTGCGTCAGGTCATGGGCGATGGTGAACAGGGTCGGGGCCTGCAGGCTGGCGGCCACGGTCTGGCCGACGTCGACGTCACGCGAGATGACCACCCCGTCGATCGGGGTAGCGATTTCGGTGTATTCCAGGTTGACCCGCTCGCGTTGCAGTGCGGCCGCGGCTTGGGCAACCGCGGCCTCGCGGACCCGGTGCTCGACCCGCGCCGAGTCGTAGGCAAAGCGGGCGGCATCCAGTTCGCTGGCGGCGATCAGCTGCTTGCGGTTGAGTTCGGTGCGGCGGTCCAGTTCGCGCTTGGTGTCGAGCACGCTGACCCAGGCCTTGTCGCGCTCGGCCTCGGCGCTCGCCAGGTTGGCCTGCGCCTCGGCGAGCTTGGCCTGCAGGATGGCCGGGTCGATCCGGGCGATCACCTGACCCTTTTCGACCTGGTCGTTGAAGTCGACGTGCAGGTGCTGAACAGTGCCCGACACCTGGCTGCCGACCTGCACCGTATTGACCGGGCTGAGGGTGCCGGTGGCGGACACCACGGCGATGATCTGGCCGCGGCGCACCTGGACGAGGTCGTGGCCCGGCGCGGGCGGCGCGCTGCCGGGCGCGCGAAGCAGCCAGGCGGTCGCGCCGGCCAGGCCGGCCAGTATCAACAGCACGGTCAACAGTTTGCTAAAGGGTCCCGACATGCTCACTCCACCAGGCGGGCGCCATGCGCCGGGACTGGCGCTACGACGCAGTTAATGTCATTGCAGCACAAGCCGCTGAACCGCACCTGAACCATTGGTCTGCATTGGACCTCGGCCAAGGCATACTTTGACGCCGCCGCGCAACTGCCTGCTAACATGCCGGGGGTGAGGTAAGTCACAACAACGGCACCCAGGCACGTGGCAGAGGTGCGGCAAGCATGGCAAATGAACGCATTGGCGCCCGAG
>JBFZDU010000450.1:0-3179 GCA_041307205.1 Gammaproteobacteria bacterium
AGGTCCCAAGGGTATGGCTGTTCGCCATTTAAAGTGGTACGCGAGCTGGGTTCAGAACGTCGTGAGACAGTTCGGTCCCTATCTGCCGTGGGCGTTGGAGATTTGAGGGAAGCTGACCTTAGTACGAGAGGACCGGGTTGGACGAACCTCTGGTGTTCCTGTTGTCACGCCAGTGGCATTGCAGGGTAGCTATGTTCGGACGGGATAACCGCTGAAAGCATCTAAGCGGGAAGCCCCTCCCAAGATTAGGTCTCACTAGACCCTTGAGGTCTCTGTAGGACCCTCGAAGACTACGAGGTTGATAGGCTGGGTGTGGAAGTGCAGTAATGTACGAAGCTAACCAGTACTAATTGTCCGTGAGGCTTGACCATATAACACCCAAAAATTTTGGCGTGTTCGAAGGGAAGTGACAGTATCCCGCGCCTTCGCGATCAAACCAAATGCGGCTTGCGCCCCGAGTGGCTGCAGGCACAACAGTTTGCCTGGCGGCAATAGAGCATCGGAACCACCTGATCCCATCCCGAACTCAGAAGTGAAACGGTGCATCGCCGATGGTAGTGTGGGGTTTCCCCATGTGAGAGTAGGACACTGCCAGGCTTCTATCCCAAAACCCCCGGGGAAACCACGGGGGTTTTTTCTTGTCTGAAGAGGCGTTGGCCGGACTGTGCTGGTGTTTGTCTGGTGCTGCCAGGGTATATACTTCCAAAGCTATGATTGACGCGTTGTGGAAGCTTTTGGAGCCGGTTACCCGCAATACCGGGGAACTGCCAAGTGCGGAGCTAGAACTCGCCGCGGCGGTACTGCTGGTGGAAGTGGCCCGTGCCGATTATGAAAAAGAACAGTCGGAATACGGCGTGCTGCTCCGTCGCCTAGAGCAACGCTTCGCCCTGGATCGCCACACGGCCGTGGATTTGCTTGGGCGTGCCCAAGTTGTTGCAGATGATGCGGTTTCCCTGCACCAGCACACGGCGTTGATCAATGAGCGCTACGACCGGCGGCAGAAATTCGAGTTGATCTGTGCGCTTTGGGCGGTTGCCTATGGCGACGGTGAACTGCACCACTACGAGGAACACCTGATCCGCCGCCTTGCGGACCTGCTTTATGTCCCCCACGCCGATTTCATACGTGCCAAGCACCTGACGATGCCCAGGGAATAACCGCCCTCCGATCGCAGCTGTGCTCACCATCATGGCGCCGCTGTATGGTCGGACATTTCACGCGGCACGGCATTGGTCAGTTTGTGCGCGGCGGTTTATGGCGTAAAGGACAAGGGCTAAGCTGTGCGACTTCAGTTCGGTTCGCAGGCGGCACAAACCTCATGGCGGATTCTATCGAGTACCTGGTGTACCCCGCTGATCCGGCAGGCCATTATTTCGATGTCACTTTGAAGATTGCGGTTCCCGCTACGCAGGGCCAGGTGCTGGCGCTTCCGGCCTGGATTCCAGGCAGCTACATGGTCCGCGATTTCGCCCGCAACTTGGTGCTTATCCACGCCACCAGCGACGGAATGCCGGTGGAATTGCAGAAGCTCGACAAGCAGACCTGGCGCGCCGCACCGGTTTCCTCTGCCCTGACGTTGGCGTATCGCGTCTACGCGTGGGACTTGTCGGTGCGGGCCGCCCATCTTGATCAGAACCGCGGTTATTTCAACGGCCCAAGCGTGTTCCTGCGCGTCGTCGGGAAGGAGGATCAGCCCAGTGCCGTGACCCTGCTGCGTCCCGCTGCCGGTTGTGGCGCGAACTGGCGGGTGGCCACCACGCTGTCGCCATGGTCAACCGACCAGGACGGGTTCGGTCGTTACCTTGCACCGGACTATGAGACATTGATCGACCACCCCGTCGAAATGTCCGACTGGACAGAGATCGAGTTCAGTGTCGCCGGGGTGCCGCACGCCATGGTGATCACTGGGCGCCACAGTTGCGACGCCGTGCGTCTGTCCCGGGACCTCGCCCGGGTCTGCGCCCAACACGTCGAACTGTTCGGCGGTGGGCTGCCGCTGACGCGATACCTCTTTCTTACCCTGGCGGTTGGAGACGGTTACGGCGGCCTCGAACATCGCGACTGTTGCAGCTTGCTCTGTACGCGCGAAGACCTGCCAAGCACCGATATGGACCAACCCAGCGAAGGCTACCGACGCTTCCTCGGGTTGTGCAGCCACGAGTACTTTCACCTGTGGAACGTCAAGCGGATTCAGCCAGCCAGGCTGATCGGTGCCGATCTGACGCGCGAGGTGCACACTACCCTGCTGTGGGCGTTCGAGGGCATCACCAGCTACTACGACGACTTGGCGCTGGTCCGTAGTGGTTGCATCGATCGCCAGGCCTATCTGGAACTGCTTGCGCAGACCATCAGCCGGGTCATGCGCGGCCCCGGCCGCCTCAAGCAGTCTATCGCCGACTCCAGCTTCGATGCCTGGACCAAGTACTACAAGCAGGACGAGAACGCGCCCAACGCGATCGTGAGCTACTACGCAAAGGGTAGTTTGGCGGCCTTCGGGCTCGACATGCATTTGCGCGAATGCAGCGCGGATCGCGTCAACCTGGACGACCTGATGCGCGAGCTGTGGCGGCGGCATGGCGAGACGGGCGTCGGCGTGCCGGAAGACGGTTTCCAGGCGCTGGCCGGCGAACTTGTCGGCGCCGACCTTGGCGATTTCTTCGCACAGGCCGTGTACGGGACGGCCGACTTTCCCCTGGCCGACTGGTTGGCTCGGGTCGGTGTCGGGATGCGCTTGCGCCCCGCCACCAAGCCCGACGATCCCGGCGGTTTCTGCGAGCACCCCGATGCCAAGCCCGCCCCCGTGCGACGGGTGCTCGGGGCCCGCTTTCGGGCGGCCGGCGAGTTGGTCGAGCTGACCCAGGTGTTCGAAGGTGGTGCCGCGCACGCCGCTGGCTTGTCGGCAGGGGACCGCCTAGTCGCTTTGGACGGCTTGCAAGTCCAGGCCGAGACGCTGCCGCAGCGCATCGCCCGCGCCATTGGCCCCGCGCCATTGCGGGTGCACGCGCTACGCCGCGATGAACTGTTGACCTTCGATCTGACTCCACAACCGGCGCCCGATGATACCTGCGACCTGTGGTTCATCGAGGAGCAGGTCTTGACCCCGTTGCAGCGAGCACGCCGGCGCGCTTGGTTGGGCGCAGGGGCCTGAGTTAACGGGGTGCCGGCCAAGGCCTGCTGCC
>JBFZDU010000451.1:0-3531 GCA_041307205.1 Gammaproteobacteria bacterium
CGAGGTCTGGTTGGAGGGCGGCGGTTGGACGCGCATCGACCCGACCGCGGCGGTGGCGCCCGAGCGCATCGAGCATTCGATCGGCACCGAGCAGGGCGAGGAGGGGGCGCCGGTGCTGTTCGAGCTGGAGGCCCCCGGGGCATTGGGCCGCATGCTGCGCGAGGCACGCTGGTTGGCGGACTCGCTGGAACTGGGTTGGCACCGCTGGGTGGTGGGCTACAGTCGCGACCGGCAACTGGGGCTGTTGTCCGACCTCGGCCTGGGCAGGCTGGCGGGCTACGGGCAGGGCCTGCTGGCGGTAGGCTTGGGCGCGGCGGCGCTCGGCCTGGGGGCATTGCTGCTGCAACTCGCCGGAGCCGGCCCGGCCGAGCCGGTGCGAGACGCCTACCGCCGACTGCAGCGAAAGCTAAGCCGGGCGGGGCTGGTGGTACATCCCTGGGACGGCCCGAGCGACCTGCAACGCGCTGCGCTGGCCGCCTTCCCCGAACACGGCCCGGAGCTGCGCCGGCTGTTCGCCCTGTACATCGGGCTGCGTTACGGCCGGCGGCCCGGCGGACGCCGCGAGGTACGCCGCCTGCGGCGCGGTGTCCGCTGGCTGCGCTTGGGGCGGCGCGGCGCCTGAAGGCTCAGGGTTCGACCGCTTGCCAGTCGGCCGCGGCGTACAGCATGCGCCGGACTGCGGCGGGATTGATGCGGGCCGGGTCGGTGGAGTGCAGGCTGAGCCGACCCAGAGCGCCAGACGCGCTCAGGCCGGTTGCCGCAAGCCGCCGTGCAAGTTGCTCTGCCACGGCCGGGCTGGGATCGACGATTTGGATTAGCGGGCCGGCGATCTCCCTTATCAACGGCTCTAAAAATGGAAAGTGAGTACACCCTAACACCAGCGTATCCACGCCATCGTCGAGCAGCGGCTGCAGTTCCGCGGCCACCAGGGCACGCGCCCCAACGCTGTCGAGATCGCCGGATTCCACCTGCTCGACCCAATGGTGACAGACCCGTTCCACCACCCGAACCTGCAGACCGTGACGATCACGCAGGGCGGCGTAGCGCGAGCTATTCAGGGTACCGGCCGTTGCCAGCACCGCGACCACGTCGCTGCGGGTCAGGCTGGCCGCCGGCTTGATGGCCGGTTCCATCGCCACCACTGGCAGCGGCAGATGCGCCCGCAGGTCGTCCACGGCGACTGCGGTAGCGGTGTTGCAGGCGACCACGATGGCCTTGCAGCCGCGGCCGGCAAGATAGTCACCGATGCGCAGCACCCGCTCGCGTACGTAGCCGACCGGGCGGCCGCCGTAGGGCGCATATCCGGAATCCGCCAGGTACAGGATGTCCTCGGCTGGGAGCCGGGCCCGGATGTGCCGCACCACGGATAAGCCGCCGATACCGGAATCGAACACACCAATGGGTTGGTGGTTACTCACTTTCCGATACAAAAAGACGCGAAGATCTCTCCCAGGAGATCCTCGGCACTGAACTCGCCCGTGATGGCACCCAGGGCCTGCTGCGCCAGGCGCAGTTCCTCGGCCAGGATCTCGCCGGCCGCCTGGTCTCGAAGCGCGGCGGCCCCGGTCTGCAGGTGGTCGCGGGCGTGCGCCAGGGCGGCGAGGTGGCGGCGCCGGGCGCTGAACTCGCCCTCGATCCCGGTGGCGTAACCCATGCACTGCTTGAGGTGCTGGCGCAACAGCTCCACACCGGCACCGCCGCGTGCGCTCAACGCGACTTCGGGCCCGGCCGGGGTCTCGATCAGCCGGGGCGCAGCGCCGGTCAGGTCCAGTTTGTTACGGATGAAGGTGACCGGGACACCGACCGGCAGTTGCGCCGGGTCGTAGGCACTGTGCTCCGGATCGGCGGCGCCGTCGAACACCCAGAGTACCCGGTCGGCGCGTGCCAGTTCGGCGCGGGCGCGCCGCACCCCCTCCCGTTCCACTAGGTCGTCGGTATCCCTGAGCCCAGCGGTATCGATCAAATGCAGCGGCATGCCGTCGATCTGAATCCGTTCGCGCAGCAGGTCGCGGGTGGTGCCCGGCACCTCCGTGACGATGGCCGCCTCGACCCCCGCCAGGGCATTCAGCAGGCTCGACTTGCCGGCATTGGGGCGACCGGCGATCACCAGGGTCATGCCATCGCGTAGCACCCGGCCGATCCGCGCGCTGGCCTGCACCTGTTCGAGCTTCGCCAAGATCGTTTGTAAGTCTTTACTCACTTTCCCATCGGACAGGAAATCTATTTCTTCCTCGGGGAAATCGATGGCGGCCTCGACATACATCCGCAGCTGGGTCAACTGCGCCACCAAGGCATGGACTCGACGCGAGAACTCGCCCTCCAGGGTGCGGTTGGCGAGCCGAGCGGCGGCCGCCGTCTCGCTGTCGATCAGGTCGGCTATGGCCTCGGCCTGGGCCAAGTCGAGTTTGCCGTTGAGGAAGGCGCGTTCGCTGAACTCGCCGGGGCGGGCGGCACGGGCGCCCAAGGCCAGGACCCGGGCGAGCAACAGGTCCATGACCACCGGACCGCCGTGTCCCTGCAGTTCGAGCACGGGCTCGCCGGTGAAGGAGTGCGGCGCCGGGAAATAGAGCGCGATGCCCTGATCGATAGGGTCGCCGGCCGTGTCGCGGAAACGCGCCAGGGTGGCGTGACGCGCGACCGGGCAGTGCCCGAGCAGCGCTGCCGCGATCTGTGGCACGGCCGGTCCGGACAAGCGGACGATGCCAATGCCGCCCCGACCGGGCGGGGTTGCGACCGCGGCTATGGTATCCGTGACCGGCCCCGTCACGGTGCCGCGCGCCTCAGGCCTTGGCGCCCTGCTCGATGCGGCGAGTGATGACCCATTGCTGGGCAATGGACAGCAGGTTGTTCACGAACCAGTACAGCACCAGACCCGACGGGAAGAAGGCGAACATGGCGGTGAACACAACCGGCAGCGCCATCATGATCTTGGCCTGCATGGGATCGGGGGGTGCCGGGTTGAGCTTCTGCTGCACGAACATGGTCACGCCCATCAGCAAGGGCAGTACGAAATACGGGTCCTTGGTGGAAAGGTCGTTCAACCACAGGATCCAGGGCGCATGCCGCAACTCGACCGATTCGAGCAGCACCCAGTAAAGGGCGATGAAAAAGGGCATCTGCACCAGCATTGGCAGGCAGCCGCCGAGCGGATTGATTTTTTCCTTCTTGTACATCTCCATCATGGCCTGCTGCATGCGCTGCTTGTCGTCGCCGTAGCGATCTTTCAACGCCTGCAGGCGCGGTCCCAGCTTGCGCATGTTGGCCATGGAGCGGTAGCTGGTCTCGGACAGCTTGAAGAACGCCAGCTTGATGAGGATGGTGAAGATGATGATGGTCCAACCCCAGTTGCCCACGTAATCGTGAATCCACTCGAGCACCCACCACATCGGCTGGGCCAGGAACGCCAGCCAACCGTAGTCGACCGTCAGATCCAGCCCCGGCGCCAGGGACGCGAGCTGATCCTGCGATTTGGGCCCCAGCCACAGGGTGCCGCCGAAGGTGTGGCTCTCGCCTGGTTGGATGGTCACGCTC
>JBFZDU010000452.1:0-10604 GCA_041307205.1 Gammaproteobacteria bacterium
GCGGCCGAGCACTATGGCGTCGAGGTCCTGGGCATCACGGTGTCGCGGGAACAGCAGGCGCTCGCCCAAGCGCGTTGCGCCGGCTGGCCGATACGCATTGCGCTGCAGGACTACCGGGAACTCGACGGCCGCTTCGACCGGGTTGTCTCGGTGGGCATGTTCGAACACGTCGGCCCCAAGAACTATGCGGCCTTTTTTGCGACCGTCGCGCGACTGCTGGACGACGACGGCCTGTTTCTGTTGCACACCATCGGCGACTTCTCGGGCCTGCCCGTGACCGACCCCTGGATCGCCAAGTACATTTTTCCCAACGGTTTTATACCTTCGGCCGCGCAGCTGACCCGGGCGATAGAGGGCCGCTTCATCATCGAGGACTGGCACAACTTCGGTGCCGATTACGACCCGACGCTGATGGCTTGGTGGCAGAACTTCGACCGGGCCTGGCCCCGGCTGGCTGCCAGGTACGGGACCCGCTTCTACCGCATGTGGAAGTATTACCTGCTGTGCAGCGCCGCCTTCTTCCGCAGCCGCCAGGGCCAGCTGTGGCAGCTGGTGCTGAGCAAGCAGGTCAGGACGCAGCCCTACCGTTCGATCCGCTGACCGGCGCGGGCGGCGTCCAGTCCGCATCAATCCGCTCCGCCGGGCGGGCCCGCAAGCCCCACCCGGCGCACCGCAGAGCGACAATTTATTCAACAACCCTGGCGGGTTAGCCTCCAATCGGCCGGCGTTCTAGAAGCCCGCACTGATGCCCGCGATGGCGCGCCAGTCCGGATCCGCCTGCAGGCCGTTCAGGTTGGTCACGACCGGCACCCCGACCGACAGCGCCGCGGTCCACATGCCGCCAAAGCTGTAACTGACCCCAGGCGACAGATAGAGCGTGTTGCCACCGGAATTCGCGTTCTTGACCCCGGCGATCTCCTCCTGGTCGCGCCATTCGCCGTTCAGTTCCAGCATCAGGCTCAGATTCGAGTGATCGTGGCCGGCATGGTCATGACCGGCGTGATCCTGGGGATCGGTCAGGCTGTACGACAGCGCCGCATTGTAGGCCAGCACATCGCCCAGATCGGTCTGTTGACTGCCCTCGGTCGCGATCTTGTAGAGCACGCTGGCGCTCAGGTAGAGGCGTCCGCTGCTCTGGGAAACCACCCCGCCGAACAGCGGATCCCAGGATCCGGAACCCGGCTGCAGGTCGGTCTCCAGGCGCTCGCCGTCCGGCCCACGCTCGTCGGTCTTGCCAGTGGGCGTCTGGAGACCAAACACCACGGCGGCCTCGCGGCGCCGATCGGCGGACACGAAAAAGCGGTACTGGCCGTACAGCACCGCATCGCCGAGCCCGGACGAGTCGCCCAGCCGCTCGATCTCGGTTGCAGCGTGTTCGTCCTCCGCTGCGAGGTGCTCTGCCTCCGCCGCATCTTCTTCTTCGTGGTGGTGTTCGTCGTGGTGATGGTGCAGTCCGCGGATATTCTCCCGCCGCACGTAGGGCAGCGTGAGCCCGACCGTCAGGTCCTCGGTCAGACCATGGGCGATCGACAGAGACAGACTGCTCAACGAGTCGATGCTGTGTACATCCGCCTCGGGATCAGCGCTGGCAAAGCCCGCAAACTCTGCGTCGGAAAAGGCATCGAACTCGACCCGCTCGACACGCGCGCCTGCGGCGGTGAAGCCAACCGGCAACGGCGTGGCCGAAAGGGTGGTCACCGGGCCCGCGGGGCCACCGAACACCGTTAGCGATGGGTGGTCCGCAAGCACCGCGGTCGGGGTGCAAGCGCCGGCCAGGGCGCCGCCCAGGGCCAACCGGTAGATGGATCGCATGTCGTTATTTCTCCTGCTGTTATTTTTGACTGCGCCGGGGTTCGCGCCAGCGGCGCAAGCCGCTGTCGCGGCGGCGAAATGGCGGCCGTTCAACCCTGTCCCCGACGAGAAGACGGAAGCCGGGCACAGCTGCCAGGGCGCAGTCTACTGATTCGCGTTTAACCGCAGGCGCGGCAAATTGTCGCAGTCCATCCTGCGCCCAGGCGGCTGCGCTTAAGCTCTGCCCCTGCCAACCACAACACCTGATAAGGAGTGACCATGAAATTCGCTGTTCGACACCTGCCGTTGCTCGCCGTACTGCTGCTGGCCCTGCTTGCCGGAACTGCCGGGGCGTCCGAGAAAAAAACGATCTTCTACAACGTCACCACCGATGAGAGCTGGGCGTCCGGCATGGCCCTCGCCCAGGCGAGCATGGCCATGCAGAATGGTTACAAGGTGGTGGTCTTTCTCAACGTTCGCGCGGTCTACCTGGCGTCGAAAAGTCGCGCCCATGACACCTTCAGCGGTAGCGGCAAGACTCCCGACGCCATGCTGACCGGACTCGCGAAGGGTGGCGCCCGGGTCATCATCTGTCCGATGTGCATGCAGAAGGCCGGCATCACCGAGGCCGATCTGGTCGAAGGGGTCGAGCTGGGCGGCCCGCCGGTCACCATGCCGCTGATGACCGGTGATGACACCGTTGTGATCAGCTTCTGATAGCTTCGTAGCTCGCGGCGATGCGGCACAGGGAAGTGCCGATCGGCTCACTTCGATCCGACTCCCCGCCGTGGCGGGGCCCAGAAAATCGTCGCATGGCGCGCCCGTAGAGATTGTCGGCCTGCGGCTGACCTGCGCGCCGCCGGCGCTGGTCGAACTGCTGTTCGACGTCGGGAGTTCGAATCTGGGTTCAACGAACCAAACAAAAAGGCCCGCCTGACGACGGGCCTTTTTGTTTGGTCTGGCGCGCCCGGAGAGATTCGAACTCCCGACCCCCAAGTTCGTAGCCTGGTGCTCTATCCAACTGAGCTACGGGCGCATGCGGCGAAGAAGTCGCGGATTCTGTCGATTTCGGGGCCGCTTGTCAACGAACTCGAACAAGGGGTGGAAAAACGCCGCCCGGCCCCCCGGTCGCAGCGCAGGCGCCCCGTTCAATCGAACAGTACCCGTGGACCGAAATACGCCATGTCTTTGATACGACGGGCCAGTTCCTTGACCAGGCCGATCCGGGGGTCGGAGCAGAACGTCATACTCAGCATGATGCGTTCATCGCCGGCATGCACGGCCGTGGCCCGGTGGAGCACTCGGGCACCCTCGAAGATCACCAGGGTGTTCTCACTGGTGTCGACTACCGACACCGCGCCATCGTACCGGCGCTGCAACCGGCCGCCGGAGAGGCGACCGTCTCCCGACCGGTTGATCAGGGAAACCAGCACGGTGAAGTGCCTGCCCCGGTAGAAATTGTGATCGTAGTGCCACCCGATGTGGTCACCGCGCTGCGTATAGTAAAGCAGCGAGCAGGAACTCTGGTCATGGTCTGCAGTAGGCTGCAGGCGCTCGCCCACCAGGTCGGACAGCCAGCGCTGGAACTGGGGCGAGTGATAGAGCGCCAGGCAGCCCGGTGCGCCTTTGTGGATTGCCTCGTAGGACAAGCTCCCTCCCTTCTTGTGCGCAGGCACGTAGCTGCGCTCGACACGCTCCAGGTTCTCCCTGGCCTCGGCCTGCAGCTGCGCCAAGGTCTCGGGCGCGAGAAACGCGGGGACCCGCACGATGCCCGCACGCTCGAACTCGGCACGCCGATCCAGGGGATCAGCCCGGACAGCGAGCCGGGGCGCATGCTGCTCCAGCAGCGCCTGCCGCCTTTGTGCGAGTTCCTGGCGGATCCGGCTGCGCCTGCCTCTGCGCAGCAGCAAGCCAACGGACCCAAGGGCGGTGATGCTGGCGGCAACGAGCAGGACAGACATGGTCGCGGCACCTCCATCGCAGACGTATGAGTACCCGGGCCTTCGAACCCGGGCCTTTCAGTCTGCCGCGAAAAAATGACAACACAGCGTCGGCGGAGGCGGCGCGGCCGCAACATTCTCGTCGCAAACTCGACGCATCCAGGTCACGAAACGCCGCTATCGTCGGCCGGATTGCCATCCTCCGCGCTGAACGACCCATGACGCTCAAGACCCGGTCCACGCTCGCCGATCGCATCGACCAGAAAGTATTCAATGCCATTTATTCAAGAGCCCTGGTCTACAACACCTGCTGGGAAGACCCCGCCGTGGACCGCCTGGCCCTCGACATCCAAGCGGACGACACGCTGTTGGTCATCACCAGCGCCGGCTGCAACGTCCTCGACTACGCCCTGACCGGCCCGCGGCGCATCCACGCGGTAGACGCCAACCCCCGCCAGACCGCCTTGCTGGAACTCAAGCTCGCCGGCATACGGCACTTGGCCTTCAGTGACTTCTTCTGCGTCTTCGGGAGCGGTTATCACCCCCGGTTCCGCGACCTGTACTTCGACGCCCTGCGCCAGGAGCTGTCGGACTTTGCCCGGATGTTCTGGGACCAGCGGGTGAACTGGTTCGGCAATCCCCGCGGCAGCTTCTACTACCACGGCCTGTCAGGCATCGTGGCCCGCCTTTTTCGTGGCTACCTGAAATTGCGCCCGCGGCTCGCGGCCAGCGTCGCCGAGTTGTTCGAGACACGCTCCCTGGACGAGCAGCGTCACGTCTACGACACTCGTGTCGGGCCCCTGATGTGGACCCCGGCGCTCAACTGGACCCTGTCGCGCCAGCTGACCCTGAGCATGCTCGGTGTCCCCCACCCGCAGCGCAAGCAGGTGATCGACCAGCATCGTCACGGGGTGGCCGGGTTCGTGCGCGACGCGCTGGAATACGTGCTGCGCCAGCTGCCGGTGTGGACGAACTATTTCTGGTCGGTCTACGTCCACGGGCGCTACACCGAGAGCTGCTGCCCCGAATATCTCAAGCGGGACAATTTCGCTGCCCTCAAGGCCGGCCTAAGCGAACGGGTCCAGCTACATACCGCCACGGTCACCGAGTTCCTGCAGGCAACCGACGAGCGCATTTCCAAGTTCGTGCTGCTCGACCACATGGACTGGATGAGCTCCTATTATCCCGACGCCCTGGCGGAAGAATGGACCTGGCTGCTGCGACGCGCGGCGCCGAACGCGCGGTTCATCTTCCGCAGCGCGCATGCCACGCCGCCGTACCTGGAACATCTGGAGCTGGGTCTGGACAAGACCCGCTTGCGCGATCGGTTGCGCTTTCACGACACCCTGGCCGCCGAGTTGCAGCTCGGCGACCGGGTCCATACCTACGCCGGGTTTCACGTCGCCGACGTCAAAGCATGATCGGCACCGACGCCCGCGTCCTGCTGCAGCTGCTGCGGGGCCAGCCTGGCGGCGGTTCGCATGCCGACCGGCTGCAGGCCTTCTACGGCCCACAGGCGGATCGCTACGACGCGTTTCGTGAGCGGCTGCTGCACGGGCGACGCGAGCTGATCGACCGCCTCGATCCGCCGGCCGGCGGCACGGTGGTCGAACTCGGCGGCGGCACCGGGCGCAACCTGTTGTTCTTCGGCCCGCGCCTCGCCGCATTCGGTCAAGTCATCTTGGTGGACTTGTGCCCGGCGCTGCTCGAACAGGCCCGCGCCCGCACCCGGGACATGGCCAGGGTGCAGGTCATCGAGGCCGACGCGGTCACCTGGCGGCCGGACCGGCCGGTGGACTGTGTCTACTTTTCCTATGCCCTGACCATGATCCCCGACTGGCGCGGCGCCTTGGACAATGCCCTTGCCATGCTCAAGCCCGGCGGCCTGCTCGGCGTCGTCGACTTCTATGTCGCCGGGTCCGACCCCGGCCCCCGGCGAGCACGGCACGGACGCTTCACCCGCTGGTTCTGGCCGCGCTGGTTCGGTCACGACGGTGTGCACCTCGATCCACGGCACCTGGCGTACCTCGGCACCCTGCTACCGGAACACCAGCTGCGCGAAAGCCGCGCACCCGTCCCCTACCTGCCGTGGCTGCGGGTGCCCTATTACATCTTCGTCGGCCGCGTGCCGGCCGCCGCAACGCCACGCTGAGCTGCAACGCGATTGCCGCTGCACCACGGCTGTAGCCATTGTGAAACAAAGCTGTCACGCCGCAGGCACATAGGTCATCTAGCCTGCCGTCGGGCACCCGGATCGGGTGCCGCATGGGCAAAACCACCGCAACGGCCAGCGCCTATGCGCGCTGCGCCGAAATCGACATTGAGGAGCACACCAAGATGCAGCAGCGAATGACGGCGGCCTGGCTGGCCTGCCTGCTTACCGTCGGCACTGTGGGGAGCGCAGCGGCGTTCGACGACGACCTGCAGACCCGCGGCCCTGCCCTGCGCTGGCAGGGCAAAGACAGCAGTTTCCAACGCCTGAGCACCCTCGCGAATTATCGGAACAATGCAAACCGGACTGACTTGACCGTTTCCGAGATCGTCGCCGCGACCCGGGACGGCCTCACCCTGGTCTACACCGACAGCCCGCTCGGGCAGATCGGCTTCATCGACATCAAGGACCCGGCCAAGCCGCTACCCAACGGCAAGCTCGACGTCGGTGGCGAGCCGACCTCGGTCGCGGTGCTTGGGAACAGCCTGGCGCTGGTCTCCGTCAATACCAGCGAATCCCTGGCCAACCCCAGCGGCAAGCTGGTGGTGATCGAGCTCGCGAGCCGCGAGACCCTGGCAGAACTCGACCTCGGCGGACAACCCGACTCGCTGAAGATCAGTCCTGACGGCCGTTATGCCGCCGTCGCCATCGAAAACGAGCGCGACGAGGACATAGTGGTCGACGGCGTCGAAGGCGGACTGCCGCAACTGCCCGCCGGGTATCTCGCGATCATCGACCTCAAGGGCCGCAACCCGGCCGACTGGACGCGGCGCGACGTCGATCTGCGCGGCCTCTCCCGGTACGCGCCGCAAGACCCCGAGCCCGAATTCGTCGACATCAACCGCAACAACCAGGCCGTGGTCTCACTGCAGGAGAACAACCACATTGTCGTGGTCGATCTGGTACGTGGCCGGATCGTCCGCCACTTCGACGCCGGCAGCGTCGATCTGGACGGCGTGGACGCCACCGAGGACGGCGTGATCTCGCTGACCGAGTTCCTTGCGGAGGTCCCGCGCGAACCCGATGCCGTGACCTGGCTGCCCGGCAACGGCCGCGGTGCCGATCTGATCGCCACGGCAAACGAAGGCGATTTGTTCGGCGGCAGCCGCGGCTTCTCCATTTTCAGCCGCAACGGCCGGCTACTGTTCGACAGCGGTACGACGCTGGAGGAATTGGCGGTGCAATTCGGCCACTACCCCGAAGAGCGCTCGGAGAACAAGGGGACCGAACCCGAGTCCATCGCGTACGCCCGTTTCGACCGGGACGACTACCTGTTCGTCGGCAGCGAACGCGGCAGTTTCATCGCCGTGTACCAGATGCAGGGCGCTCAGCCGCGCTTCTCGCAACTGCTACCCGCACCGCTCGGACCCGAGGGCCTGCTCGCCATCCCGGCGCGTAAATTGCTGATCGCGGCGGGCGAGGAGGACGACCCGGAGTTCGGGGTGCGCTCCACCCTCATGATCTACCAACTCCAACCCGGTTCGCCGACTTACCCGCAGATCCTGTCCGACGGGACCCAGGACACCCCCCTGCCCTGGGCCGCGCTGTCCGGCATGGTCGCCATGCCCGGACAACGCAACACCCTGCTGGCAGTCTGGGATTCTTTCTTCAGCGAGAGCCGCGTCCTGACCCTGGACGTGTCGGCCCAACCGGCAGTGATCACCGAGTCGCTACCGATCCAGGGCGGCACCGGCAATTACGATCCCGAAGGCATCGCGATTGCGCCCGACGGCAGCCTCTGGATCGCCAGCGAAGGCAATGCCAGCGATGCGCGCCCCAACCGCCTGCTGCAACTCGATGACGGGGGCAAGGTCATCCGCGAGATCGGGCTGCCAGCAGAAATTCTGGCCTGCCGCGCTGCCTCGGCCAACCGCGGCACCCTGGGATCGGGCTTCGAGGGCGTCGCAGTGATGCCACTGCGGCGGGGCTACCGGCTGCTGGTCGCCCAGCAACGCGGCTGGGATTACACCACGCCCGAGTGCGAGGGGCTCGACGATGATGCGGGTGGCCTGAATGCCCGTGGCGAACCCAACCGCACCCGGATCTGGATCTACGATCCGGGCACAGATCGTTGGGACCACATCGCCTGGGAACTGGCACCGCTGCCCGCCAACGCCGCCTGGGTCGGACTGTCTGAGATCACGCGCACGCCCCGTGGCGACTATGTAGTGATCGAGCGCGACAACCTCAGCGGTGATTTCGCCGAATTGAAATCGCTGGCGCAGTTCCGGCCCGCCGCAGCTTTCGATGGCGTCGTCACGCAGGCTGAACGACGGGTGTTCGACCTGCTGCCGGCGCTGCAGTCGACCAACGGCTGGATCTCCGACAAGCCGGAGGGCGTCGCCATCACCCGCGACGGCCGCACTTTCATGGTCACCGACAATGACGGCGTGGATGGCTGGTCGGGCGAGACCTGGTTCCTCGAACTGGGTCGCGAGCGTCGCTTGTTCCGCTAAGGGTAAGGCAGGCGTGGCGACACCCCGGAAAATGGGTGACACCTAGGTCGGGCTAGTCCCTCTCCCTCTCCCTCTCCCGCGGGGAGAGGGAGAGCTTGTGCTCCGCGACTTTCACGCGCAACGGACCTTGCCCGGCGGCCTCACGCCGCCAAAAGAAAAGTTCAGGCCCCGACCGACCATCATCCTGCTGTAAGAATTCTGGCCTAGGCTGTGCAGCTTCAGTCGCCAGCGGGAGCAGCACCATGATGACCTACCGGGCCTGGGTGACGGACGCGGTCTATGGCAATGAAGGCGTTTACGACTTCGAGGGTCCCGATACGCTGTTCAGCGAGACACCGGTCCGCATCGTCCGAGCCTTCATGGAACACGTCGACCACGACCTGTTCCCGCGTGAGCACGTCGATTACGAACTGAACGCCGCGATCAAGCATGGCGACCACCAGGTGGTCACCGCCATGGGCTCACTGCTGTTCGACCGGCCGCCGGCCATTCCCTTCACCCTGGTCATATCGCGCAAGCCGGAAACGTCCTGACAGCCGTCGCGGCAATCCGCATCATTTCTAGCGGAGCTCCGAGACCGACAGCCGACGCAGAATTTTCATGCTCTTGTCCTGATGCCCGCCCATGCGGCTCAGCACGCCACCGAGGAAGCGCACGGTGCGCACGATGTTGGGGCCCTTGTTCAACATGGCGCATTCCGCCCGGCTGCTGGCCGCGGCGTCAGTGACCTCGGCGCGCGACGGCTGACCGCCCTTGGCCAGTCCCTCCAACATCTGGGTCGCCCAGATCACCGGGACGTGCGCCGCCTCGCACAGCCAGAGTATCTCTTCCTGCACTTCGGACAGACGTTCGAACCCGACCTCTACTGCGAGGTCGCCGCGCGCCACCATCACACCCACCGGCGGGGAGTACAGACTCTTGAGCAGGATGCGGGGCAGGTTCTCGAACGCCTGCCGATTCTCGATCTTCAGCACGATCCCCAGGTGGCCCGCCCCCAGGGCATGCAATTCGTCTTCCAGGCGCAGGACATCGTCTGCCGTGCGCAGGAACGACAGGGCGACCATGTCGACGTAGCCGACCACCTCGCGCAGATCCACCAGGTCTTTTGGCGTCAAGGCCGGGATGTCGAAATCGGTTTCGGGAAAGTTGATGCCCTTTTCCGGTTTCAACTTGCCCCCGGACGGCCCGGTGTGGGTGATTTCTGCGGTCAGTTCGTCGCCGGTGTTGCTCTTGACGATGCCACCGATCTTCCCATCGTCAAACCATAGGCTCTGGCCTGGCTTCACCTGGGCGAACGCCGCTTCCAGGGTGCAATGAATCCGCGCCGGTTGCACCACCCCGCCTGCGGCGTCGCGCTCGGCGTTACGACCCGCCACGTCGGCCCGCGTCAACACCAGCGTGTCGCCGGGAAACAGCTCGATGGGCAGCACGACCTCGGGGAGGCGGCCGACGGTCCCCACGGCAACCACCTCGCCGTCGCGCTCGATCGCGCAGGCAGCGTCCTGCGCGATGTAGGCATTGTGCCGCGTTTCCGCCAGTCGCGAATTCCCCTGCACCGCGACAATCGGAATCCGTCGTTCCCGGCCCCGCGCATCGGTGAGCAACAACAGATCGCCATCGCGCGAGGCGGCCAGCGCATCCAACGAAACAGGCACGGTGAACTTGACGCCGGCGGGCGTCGGCTCGGGCGCATCCGCTGGCGTCAGCCATAGCTGCGTCGGCGCCAACACCTGGCCCATGGGGTCGCGTCGCAGCCGAATCTTCAGCACATTCCCGGCTGATTGGATACGTCCGGTCCGCAGCTTTGGGCCGGCCAGGTCGGCCTGCACTTTGCAGTGCCGACCGACCGCGCGCTCGGCGGTGCGCAGGTGTCTGACCATGGACTGCCATTGCTGCGGACCGTCGTGGGCACAATTGATGCGCATTACGTCCATCCCCGCAACCAGCAGCTGCTCGATCAATTGCGGGTTCGTGGCTGCCTCACTGGGCATGGTCACCATGATGCGCACCGCGCGGCCGGCAGGTTCCGGCCCGAGCAACGAGCGACTGTGGTCGCGCAGCAGCAATGGCCCGGTGCGGAAGTCGACCGGCGGCTCGGGAGCCGGACCCAAGGTCTCTCCCGTCAGGCGTTCGAGCACATCGAGCACCGAGTTGAGCGTCGCCAGGGTATGCGCCTCCAGCAGTCCCAGCGACGACAGCCCTAGC
>JBFZDU010000453.1:0-12375 GCA_041307205.1 Gammaproteobacteria bacterium
GACTACGAACAGCGCCAGGCGGCGGCCGGCGCCGCCGCCTGGTCCACGCCCGACCTGCTGCCCTGGTCGGCCTGGCTGCAGCGCCAGCACACCGAGCTCGCCGATGCCGGCGCGGTCAGGGGCGTATTGCTGCAAGCCGCGCAAGAACGCCTCGCCTGGGAGCGCATCGTCAGTGCCAGCTCGGCCGGACGCCGCCTGCTGCGCCCGGAGGCCGCCGCCGACGCGGCCATGGCCGCCTATCGCTTGATCCACGAATGGCAGCTCAGCCCGGCGCAATTGCAGACCGCAGCGAGTTCCGAGACCGAGGTTCTGCTGGGCTGGATCGCGGCCTTCGACGGTCAATGTACTGTGCGCGATTGGCTGCCACGGGTGCGTCTGCCACAGCTGATCGCCGCGGCCTTGGCGGGCGGCAGCCTGCCCACCCCAACGGAACTGCTGTTCGCCGGTTTCGACGACCTGCCCCCGGCGCAGAGCGCATTGCTCGATGCCCTGCGCGGCGCCGGCACACAGATCGCCTTCCTCGACGCCCCCGTCGCGCCCGCTGAGGTCAGCCGCCTGGCGGCCAGCGATGCCGCTGCCGAGATGGCCTTGGCAGCGCGCTGGGTCCTGGCCCGAGTGCGCGCGCGACCGACGGCGCGCATCGGCATTGTGGTGCCAGAACTGGCCGCCCGCCGCGCCGCATTGCAGCGCCAACTCACCGCTACCCTGCAACCCGAGACGCTGTTGCCGGGCACCCCCGCGGCAATGCCCTGGCACGAGTTTTCACTGGGCCTGCCCCTGGTCGAACACCCGCCGGTCCAGGACGCGCTATTGGCCCTGACACTGCTGAGTGCGCCACAGCCGCTTGCCGAGGTCGGTCGCTGGCTGCGCTCACCTTTTTGCGCCGGAGCCGAGAGCGAATGGGCACAGCGCGGCGCCCTGGACGCACGCCTGCGTCGCCACGGCACGCCGCGGCTGCGCCTGGCCGAACTCCCCTACTGGACGCGCGACCCCTGCCCGCTGTTGACGCGGGCACTCGGCGCGGCACTGGCGCTGGCCGAGCAGCTACCCGCCCAGGCACCACCCTCCGCCTGGGCGGAACACTTCGACCGCCTGCTCGCCGCCCTGGGCTGGCCGGGCGAACGTCCGTTGGACAGCGCCGAGTATCAACAGGTGCAGCGCCTGCGCGACCTCTACACCGAATTCGCCGCGCTCGACCGGGTCAGCGACCGGCTGAACTTCAGCCAGGCCCTGGCGGCCTTCCGCCGCCTCGCCACCGACACCCTGTTCCAGCCCGAGGGCCGCGGGGCGCCGGTCCAGGTGCTGGGGGTACTGGAGGCCGGCGGGCTGGCGTTCGATCACCTCTGGGTCATGGGCCTAGACGACAGCGTCTGGCCGCCCGCCGCGGCGCCGCACCCGCTGCTGCCGGCCGCGCTGCAGCGCCAACTCGGCCTGCCGCACGCCTCGGCCGAGCGCGAACTCGAGTTCGCCAGGCGCCTGACCGCCCGCCTGCGGCAGGCGGCGCCCGAAGTTATCTTCAGCCACCCGCTGCGCGACGGCGAACGCGATCTGCGCCCCAGCCCGCTCCTCGCGGACCTAGCGCCGGCAGATCCCGCCCGGCTCGGACTGGCCGCCGCTGCCAGCCCCTGGCAGGCCGCCGCGGCGGCACCGCTCGAGACCCTGCCCGACGGCCAGGCCCCGCCGGCGCCGCCCCAGGTGCGCGGCGGCACCGCCCTGATCGCCGCCCAAGCCGCCTGCCCGTTCAGCGCCGTCGCCGCTTACCGACTGCTTGCAAGACCGCTCGAGGAGCCGCAGCACGCCCCGGACGGCCGCCAGACGGGCGGTCTGGTGCATCGCGCCCTGCATCTGTTGTGGCACCGGCTGGGCAGCTCCGCGGCGCTCGCAGAGACCCCTGCCGACCGGCTCCGGACCCTGGTCGGCGCGGCCGCCGACCGCGCCCTGACCGAGCAGGCGCAGGACCGGCCCGATCTCTACCCGCCCCGTTTCCACGCCCTCGAACGCACCCGACTGGGCGAACTGCTGCTGACCTGGCTGGCACTGGAGGCCGAGCGCGCACCCTTCACCGTGAGTCAGCTGGAGCACCAGGTCGACCTCGAGCTGGGTGAGCTACAGGTGCAAGTCCGCGCCGACCGCATCGATACCCTGGCCGACGGCCGCCTGGTGGTCATCGACTACAAAACCGGCAAACGCGCCGGGGCCGCCGACTGGACCGGTACCAGGCCCGACCAGCCGCAGGTACCGCTGTACTGCATCGCCAGCGAACGCGAGGTCGCGGGCGCGGTGATCGCGCGGGTGCGCAACGGCGACTGCGCCTTCGTCGGCAGCGCCAGCGCTGACGACCTGCTGCCCGGCGTACGCGCCTTCGCGGGTACCCAGGGCCTGCCCGACTGGCCTGCCCTGCTGGGGCATTGGCGCAGCACCCTGAGCGCGCTGGCCGCCGAGGTCCACGCCGGCCTGGCGGTCGCAACCCCGGCCCGGCGCAGCTGCGAGTTCTGTCCCTTCCCGCCGCTGTGCCGGCGCAACGACGGCACAGCGGCAACCGCGACCGAGGTCGAAGATGACGCCTGACCCCATCCCCGACCAGGCGGCCCGCGAGCGTGCGCTCGACCCCGCAGGCTCCTTCATCGTCCAGGCGCCGGCCGGTTCGGGCAAGACCGAGCTGCTCACCCAACGCGTGCTGCGCCTGCTCGCGGTGGTCGACCACCCCGAGGAGATTCTGGCCATCACCTTCACGCGCAAAGCCGCCGCCGAGATGCGCAACCGTATCCTCGCCGCGCTCGACCGGGCCGCCGGACCACGCCCCACGGCACCACATGAGGCCAGGACCTGGGAGCTGGCACGCGCCGCCGCGGCGCGCGATGCGACCCGGGGCTGGGGCCTGGCCCAGGTGCCGGGACGGCTGCGGGTCCAGACCATCGACGGCCTGTGCGCCGGCCTGGCGCACCAGCTGCCAGTGTTGTCGGCGCTGGGCGCAACGCCGTTAACCCGGCCGGACGCTTCCGAGCTGTACCTGGCCGCAGCGCGGCGCACGGTCGCCGCCCTCGAAGCGGATCTGGGGGCCGCCCTGGGCCTGCTGCTGCCACACCTGAACAACGATCAGGAACGCTTGGCGCAACTGCTGGCCGGGCTGCTCGGCCGACGCGAGCAGTGGCTCCGCCATCTGCTGGCTCGCAACACCCGTGCGGAGCTGGAAGGCGCCCTGGTCCGGGCCGTCGAACAACACCTGGCCGGGCTGCGGCAGGCCCTGCCCGCCGGGCTGCTGCCCGAGCTGCTGGAACTGGCCGGATTTGCCGCGGTCAATCTTGGCCCCGCGGCAGGTGCGCTACAGGCCTGGCAGGACCGCGCCGCGGCGCCCGGCAATGCCGCCGCCGACCTCCCCGCCTGGCAGGCCCTGGGGGATCTGCTCCTCACCAAAGACCCGCGCCCGGCATTGCGCACCCGGGTCGACGCCCGCAACGGCTTCCCCGCCCCATCGACCGAGAAGGACAAGGCGCGCAAAGCCGTGTTACAGGACGCCAAGGCCCGCTTCGGGGCCCTGACCGCCGACCTGGCACGGCACCCTGGTTTCCTGGGGCTGCTGGCCGAAGCGCGCCACCTGCCGCCGCCGGACTTCAGCCCCGAACAGTGGCAGCTGCTGGAGGCGATGAGCGCCGTGCTGGTGCGCGCCGCGGCCGAGCTCGACCTGGAGTTCCAGGCGCGCGGCGAGGTCGATTTCACCGAAGTCCACCTGCGCGCCCTGCGCGCGCTGGGCACGCCGGAGGAGCCCACCGATCTCGCGCTCGCCCTCGACTACCGCCTGCGCCATGTCCTGGTCGACGAATTCCAGGACACCTCCAACGGCCAGTTCCAATTGCTGCTGCAACTGACCGCCGGCTGGCAGCCGGACGACGGCCGCACCTTGTTTGCGGTCGGCGACCCCATGCAGTCCATCTATGGCTTTCGCGAGGCCGAGGTCGGGTTGTACCTGGGTGCCCGCGACCGGGGCATAGGCACAGTGCGGCTTGAGCCGCTGACGCTGGAGATCAATTTTCGTTCGCAGGGTGGCATCGTCGACTGGGTCAACCAGGCCTTCCCGCAGATTCTGCCGGCCACGCCCGACGCCGGCAGCGGCGCGGTGAGCTACAGCCGCTCGCGCGCCATCCACCCGGCCCACTCCGGCCCCGCTGTGCAAGTGCACCCAAGCGTGGCGCGCGACGACCGGGCCGAGGCGGACCTGGTCTTGGCCTTGATTCGCGCCGCCCGCAGCGAACGGCCCGATGCCAGCATCGCCGTCCTGGGCCGCAGCCGCCCGCACCTGGCCACCATCGCGGCGACCCTGCAGGCGGCCGGCCAGAGCTTCCAGGCAGTCGAACTGCAAGCCCTGGCCCAACGCCCGGCGGTCCAGGATCTGCGCGCCCTGACCCGCGCCCTGCTCCACCCCGGCGACCGCCTCGCCTGGCTGAGCCTGCTACGTGCTCCCTGCTGCGGCCTGCTGTTGCCCGACCTGCTGGCAGTGGCGGGCGAAGGCCTCGACGTCCCGATCTGGCCACGGTTGCAGGACCCTGCCGTCCAGCGCGCCCTCAGCAGCGACGGGCGCGGCAGGGTCCAACGCATCGCCGCAATCCTGGACGCGGCCCTCGGCCGGCGCCGCCGGCTGCCGCTGCGGCAATGGATCGAGGGCACCTGGATCGCGCTCGGCGGACCTGCGACCCTGCCCGACGCGGCCCGCCAAGGCGAGGCGCGCGCCTGTCTCGACCTGCTCGAAGCCGAGAGCCGCGCCGGCGAGCTGCCGGATCTGGCGGCGTTCGACCGGGCGTTGGACAAGCTCTATGCCCCGGCCGACGCCACCGCCGATCCCGGGCTGCGGCTGATGACCATGCACAAGGCCAAAGGCCTGGAGTTCGACGTCGTGATCCTGCCCGGACTGGGCAAAAAGCCGCGCACCGATGACGCCGAACTGCTCGCCTGGATGGAGCGCGCGGCGCCGGGCGGAACCACCGACCTGCTGCTCGCACCCATCAAGTCGGCGGTGGCGGACAAGGAGCCCGTGTACGAATACCTGCGGCGCCTGCGCGCCGCCCGGTCCCGCCACGAAGACGGTCGGCTGCTGTATGTCGCGGCCACCCGCGCCCGGCGGCGCCTGCACCTGATCGGTCATGCCAGGTGCGACCAGCGCAGCGGCGAGCCCGGGCCGGCCACCGGCTCGCTACTCGCAAGCCTGTGGCCCGCAGTCAAGCATAGCTACGCCGGCCTCGCCGCCGAGCCGGCACCGGACCTCGCCCTGCCACCGGTGGTGCTCGATCGTCTGCAGCGCCTGCCCACCGCCTGGCAGGCGACCGCGCTGGCCCCGGCCCTGACCCAGCTGGCGCCATGGCCATCCGCAGAACCGGACCAGCCGCCGGCCATCCCCTTCGACTGGGCCGGCCAGACCGCACGCCACGTGGGCACCCTGGTGCACCGCTGGCTGGAACGCCTGGCGCGCGCCGGGCCGGAACACTGGACGCCCGAGCGCATCACCGCCCTGTTGCCGCGCCTGCGCATCGCCCTCGCCAACCTCGGGGTTGCCGATCACGAACTCGCCGCGGCCGCGACGCGCTGCCGCGATGCGCTGCGCCAGACCCTCGCCGACGAGCGCGGCCGCTGGCTGCTCGGCCCACACCCCGAACACCAGGTCGAGTATGCCCTGACCGCCGTCGAGGACGGCGGGCTGCGGCACTATGTCATCGACCGTACCTTCATTGATGATCAGGGGACCCGCTGGATCGTCGACTACAAGACCGGCGCCCACGGCGGCGGTGATCTCGCCAGCTTCCTCGACCAGGAACAGGTGCGCTACCGCGCCCAGCTGGAAGGCTATGCCCGGCTAATGCGCCGCATCGAACAGCGCCCCACTCGGCTCGGACTCTACTTCCCCCTGCTGCAGGGTTGGCGCGAATGGGCCCTCGAAGACCGACCAGCGCCAGACGCGTAGGCCGGGATAGCGCGACAGTCGGGTGACCA
The DNA here is from genome assembly GCA_041307205.1 of Gammaproteobacteria bacterium. Lineage (GTDB taxonomy): Bacteria > Pseudomonadota > Gammaproteobacteria > Chromatiales > Chromatiaceae > JARRQB01. Next base: position 5,980 of record JBFZDU010000453.1, read on the forward strand.
GAATCGCTCCTTGTAGCGCCATTCGGGTCAACCCCATTCGGGTTCAGTGGCGCCACGCCAGCAGCAGCACGAAGGCGCCGATCGCCAGCAGGTAATAGATTACGGCGACGAGCCAGGAGGCGACCGGACCCCAGATCAGGTCCGCGTCGCCGTCTTGGCTGCGTCCCCCTTCGATCGCATAGGCCCAGATTTCCCAGGGGTTATTGTAATAGGCCCAGGCCTCGACGCCGTTTATGCCCTTGCCCATGATCAGCCCCACGACCAGGCCAATGATGCTCGCCGGAATCATCCACAGCAGGTAACTGACGGTGAAGATCGGGCCAAAAATGAAGTGCTGCAACACATGCTGGGATTCGTGCTTTTCGACCGGGGGCGAGGTCATCACGGCGGCTTGGGTGAAGGCAAAGGCGGGCGTGAACCGCAACCTGATGCCGTCTTTGTAACGGGTGTAGAACTTTTGGTTGTCCTGCTCTATGCCACCCTGATCCTTGAAGAGATTCCAGGAAACCAGGTGATGAACCAGGCCCATCAGGTTGCCGAGCGCGCCCCAACTCGCGTTGATCGGAACCAGCAGCCAGCCAACGCCCCAGTGGTAACTGCTGTGGGTGGCGACGAACAAGGCATCCATGACAGCGACCGCAGTGAACAGCCAGGTTACGGCCGTGAGGTAGCGCTCGTAAGCGGCAGCGGCGCGCGTCTCGGGGATGGTGAAGCAAAGGACGCCGACGGTGATCAGTGCCGCGGCGAACACCAACAGTTCGATGCTGCCGAGCACTTTCCAGCCCGCATCGGCCGTGCCCTTGGTCAGACCGATGATCCACAGCACCAAGGCGGCTGCAGCGACGAAGAACAGCCAGGCGCCCATCATCCAGGGCGGCAGCCATTGCGCGAAGAGCAGGCCGCCGACCATCCCGCCATAGGCCGCAAGCGGGGCATACACCAGGCCTTCGAGTGCAGCCAACGGCGCCTTGCGGCCGAAGACCGCTACCCGCATGCCCAGTACAGCGGCGACGGCGAGCACCATCCACTCCAAAGGGTTGACGCCGAACGCCTGCGAGTAGCTCATGCACTCGCGCAGCTGTTCGAGGCTCATGCCATCGACGCTGGGTACGCCGCAGACAGCTGTCAGTTTGTTCATATGGTGCACCGGGTGAGCGGCCGCTTGCTGAAAAAGTAGATCACCATTGGCGCTCCGACACCAGGCAAGCCGCCAGCGCCATGCTCTGATCCGCCGGATACCCTGCCACCGCCGCGCGCCGGCGGTTTTTCGGGGGAACGAATGATGCGCTTTTCGACCCACCACCCGGCGTCGGGCCCCGGCCTGAGACACGCTAAGATTCCGGCTGGTTACCCTGACCTGGACACGACAATGACGCTACCGGCCGACCTGAGCCTGCGCCCCGCCACCACCGCCGACCTGGGTCGGCTGAACGCTGTGATCAAGGCCGCGGTGTTGAGCTGGTCCCTGCCGGAGCGCGTGAAGCGCCTGTCCCTGCCGAGCTACCTTTACCAGCCGCATGACCTGGAGCACCTGCGGCTGGTAGTGGCCGAGAGCAGCGCCGAAGGCATGGTCGGTGTCGCCGCCTGGGAGCCGGCCAGTCCCGGCGACGCCCCGACCGGAACGAAGGCGATGCTGTTGCACGGGATCTACGTCCGGCCGCAGCTGCACCGCAGCGGCATCGGCAGCATGCTGCTCGACGCGGCCGCCAAGGCGGCGCGGCAGGCGGGATACGACGGCCTGCTGGTCAAGGCCAACCCGGACGCCCAGGCCTTTTTCGTCGCCCGCGGTCTGGACCCCTTACCGGTGGAAGATCCGACCCGGGACTACCCTTACCGCTACTGGCGGCCGCTGTCGGAGTGACACGCGGCGCAGCGGCCGCAGTTTGCGGCCTGTACCCGATGCCCGCCGGCCGGGGACGGCTTGACCCGGATCCGCCATTCGGCCGACATGAGGGGCCGGATCCGATTATTAGCTTCTGCCCTCTGGATCTCGCCCTGCGCCCATTTTCGGGTGTTTAGAAGTTCACGCCCACCTTCAACATGGTCAGCCAGTTGTCCAGCCCCTTGCTGTCGACGCCGACCGTCTCGTTTTCCGTCCACTGGTAACGCGTACCTATCCCGGCGTAGAAGCCCCCGACGCGGTAGTCGAGATCCAGGCCTGCCTGCAATGCCCACAGGTCCGGCGATTGCCCGACGGGTGCATCTGTCCACACGTAGCCAAAACCCGGCCCGGCACCCACGGAGAGGTTGGGCGAGAGGTCCCAGTAGTAGCGCGGGTTGATTTCCAGGGTAGTGAGCTGGAAATCGCCGTCGTCGAACCGGTTCAGGTTGAACTGCTGGCGGATCGCGCCCTGCGGTGGTTGGAACCAGGGGCAGTTCAGCGAGAACTGTAGACCCAGGCTCGCATTCGCCGAGGCCAGCGAGGTATCCGGGTCGAGGTAGCCGGCGGTCACCGCCAGCGTGTACTTGCCGTCCCAACCGGGCTTGAAGGCCGGGCCGAACACCCAGCCTTCGTTCTGTTGTTCGGCTTGCGCATGGAGGGCCGTGGCCATGACGCAAGCCGCCAGGATGCCGGTACTCAGAGATGTTTTGGTCATTAGGATCTCCCTCATTTTCTTTGGGTTCAAGACGCGTCGATGCCCCGGCATCGGCGCACCGATTATACCGATCGACGTCGCGAATGACGGTACGCCGCGGGGTTACTCCCGCCGCTGTGCGGATCCCGGAGCGGATTCGACTAGGGGACCATGGCAGGGCGCGGTCGCCGGCCTCAGATGCTGCCGAATCCGGGCTGGACCCTGGAAACGGCAGGCACTGGGTGACTGGCTCACGGAGACCCGCCCCTGCGGACAACGGACAGGCCGACGACGCTCTTCGCTTACCTGAAGTGCCTCTGAGCGGCCACGCCCCGGGACCCGGCCGTCGGGCCGGTTCCCGGCACTTAGCGCATCGAATTTGCGCCCGCGCCCGGCCCGGCAGCCGCTGGTCCGACACCTATAGCTTTGAATCAGGCACCTGGAAGCCGCAGTATTCGGGGATCGAGCCAAAACGTCGTTCTCCTTGATGCCAATACCAGGGTCTCTCTCATGCCGTGGTCAGCCGCCAGATCAGGGGCCCGATCCTCGCGCGGCGCTCCCCGGGCTGGACAACCCCAGGCCACGGCGCCTGCATTTGACCGCCTGGTCCACCCGGCCGGCCCGCACCAGGCCCCCGGGGTGTGGGCCCTGGCAGGGACCGCTCGCCGGCGCCTGGCTCGCGCCGACTCGGGGCGACCGCCCTGGCACAGGCGCACTAGCACAGACCCCGGTCTAGCCGCCGTCATGCTCTATGCGATTGCCGCCACTGCCGTGATCCTCACGCATTTCGCCTTCGTACTCTTTGTCGTGCTGGGGGGCTTGCTGGCCTTGCGCTGGACGCGGGCGGCCTGGCTGCATCTGCCCTGCGCCGTATGGGGTGCCTGGATCGAGTTCAGTGGCGCATTGTGCCCCCTGACGCCGCTGGAAAATGCCCTGCGGACGGCGGCGGGCGGCGCCGCTTACCCCCAAGGCTTCATCGAATATTATCTGCTGTCCCTGATCTACCCGGCCGGCTTGACCCGCGGGCTGCAATGGGCCCTGGGTGCGGTAGTGATCGTCATCAACCTGGGCATCTATACGCTGGTGCTGGTGCGCCGCCGCCACCGCTCCACCGCCTGATTGCCGCCGCGGGCCGCAGCGTCCGACCATGGATCCATTAGGCAGAACTGCTGTACTAGCTCCGCGAACCAAGGCGCAGATTGCGCCGACATCCTAGGCGCCAGGCCGGCAGTCAAAGGGTTGCGCTGTCTTCCACTGGCGTCACCGCGCAGTCCCCGAGGTCCGCCTGACCGCCGCGCGCGAAGCCTTCGTAAATCGACCACAACCGGCGGTCCACCGGTCCGGCCTGCAGCGAACCGTCCTTGCGCAGAAACCGCCCTGCTCCACGCGGCCCAGCGTTGTAGGCGGCGTAAGCGGCCCGGGCCAGATGCCCGGGTTCGCCGGTGCGCTTCACCACATCGAGGGCCGGCCCCTCCAGGTACTGCATCAGGATCTGGGCGCCGGCCCGGGCGTTATAGGCAATCTCCCAACGCAGGCGTTCGGCGTCATACAAGCCGCGCCACACGCGCAGGTTGATCTGCAGCATGCCCACCGCGCCGGCACTCGACGTCAGGTAAGTGACCTTGCCATCCTCCTTCTTGAACTGCCGCCAGCAGCTCTCGATCAGCGCCGTGGCCGGCAGCAGGTGTTCGAATACCACCGCGTGCTCTGCGGTCAGGGTGCGGCCCGCCAGCTCCGCATGCGCGATCTCCCGCAGTAGCTCCGCGACCAGCACGCCGTAATTGGCCAGCTCGCGGCGTCTGGGGATACGGCGCCCCAGCTTGCGCTGCAGTTCCGCCACCCGGTCCGGGCCGGCGGTTGCCGCCGCAGCGCTGGGCACCAGGCGTTCGAGCAGCTGCGTCAGCAAGGGCCATGGCCCGGCGCCACCGACAGCCGCCTCGTCCTCACCTTCGATGTCCGGGTCAGGCGGAGGCCAGGACTGCTCATCGGGCGCCTGCGGGCCGTCGCCGGGGGGCAGCGGGGGCAGATCCGGCGGCAGACCGAACAATTCACGCAGCGTCGGATCAACCGCGAAGTCATAGTCCAGGCTCGGGTCGACGACGTCGGGAGACAACGCCCGCAGCGCTTGGCGCAAACCGGCCGCCGAAAACCACAGCCCGGCCTGCGGCAGCGCCGTATCCAGGGTCAAAAGGATATCGCCGGCATTCAGAAAGGCGGCATAACGCAACAGCTGCGAGCCGGTAGTGTCCTGCTGCGCAGCGGCCAGCAGGATGCCACGCAAACGCTCCCAATCGGACACGAACAGGACCCGCACCGGGTCGGTCGCGGAAACCTCGACCCCGTCCAGGATCGCGACCAATCGGTAGCGACTCTCCAATAACAGTTCCACCAGCTGGATACGTAGCGCGTTGTTCCCCAACTCGGTCGCGAGCCGCCTTACGACCTGCACCACAAACGCATCGAGCTGCTCCAGGGCCGCCGTGCGCGCGGCACCTTCAAGGGGTCCGGCGATCGCCCCGCCGGGTGCAGGGGGAAACAGCAGCGCCACGGCGTCATCGGGTAGGGACCACTGTGCCTCGACGCGAATACCATCCGTGGCGACCCGCGTGCCGCCGGGACGCAAGGCAGCGAGCATGTCTTGCAGGCTGGCGAGCACATCGGGCTCGACGAAGGCCCCTAGCAGTGCGGTGACCTGTTCGCGTGGGGCGCTCAGATCAAACCCGTAGCTCTCGACGCGGCGATTGATAAAGCGTTGGCTTAGATCCCAGACGAAGTTCAGCAAAGGCGCGCGGTCGCCCTCGGGATCGCGCAACTCGGTCTCCCCGAGGCGAAAACGCAGTTGCCAGGCGGGATCCACATAAGGTTCCAGCACCGCATCCACCGTCCCGCGCCACTTGATCGGTTCGATGCAGCGCCCGAGCAGCGACACCCCGAGTGCCGCATTGACACTGCTCACCAGATGCAACTCGCCGGCGCGCGGCTCCAGGCGCGACGCTTCGATGTGCAAGCGCCGGCAGGGGCTGTCGCTGAGTACGACGACCTGTCCCGGCGCAGTCGGCTGCCAGGACAGCCCCTGGAGCAGGGCGTAAGGCACGGTCAAGGGCAGGGTCAGTTCGATCGCCTGGACCGTCGGGGGCAACAGGCCATACAACAGCAGCGCTGCGACGATCCGCCAGCGGCGCAACCCCGGCCTGCCGGCAGGGCATGCAACCCCTACCTCGTTCCCGTTCATGGCTCAAGACCCCCCGAGTTCAGCGGTTCGGCGCGCCGCCAAGCCCGATCACGACCTGCCCAAGTGCCAAGATACCGAATGCCAGAAACAGCAGCGCCGCGGCGCGGTGCACCCAGCTGCGCGGAATCCGGCGCAACACCGTGCTGCCGAGCAGTATGCCCAGCAGCGACACCGCCCAGAGGGCCAGCGTCCCACCGACGAACACCGACCAAAGCGCACCCGACTGCGCCGCCATGGCCACCATGGCGAGCTGGGTCTTGTCGCCGAGTTCCGCCACGAAGATCAGCGAGAAGCTGGTCAGCAGCGCGCGGTGTTGGCTGTGCCCTTCGACCACCTCCTCGGCACCCTCGGCATCGCGCCAGGCGCGGTAGGCAAAAATCAGGAACAGCACGGCCGCTGCCAGCAGGACGAGTTGGCGCGGCACCAGCCGCGCCAACCCCTCGCCGAGCAGGACCGCCAGCAGGTTCAGCACGACAAACGCCGCGAAGGTACCGGCGATCACGGGCGCCAGCCGGTAACGGTGGGCCAGCGTCATCGCCATGAGCTGGGTCTTGTCGCCCATCTCGGCGAGAAACAGCAGGGTGAAGG
>JBFZDU010000454.1:0-2782 GCA_041307205.1 Gammaproteobacteria bacterium
CCGAAGCGATCAAGGTGTTCGCGCGCAACCTGAAGGACCTGCTGCTCGCCGCCCCCGCCGGGCCGCGCGTGACCATGGGGCTGGACCCCGGCTTGCGCACCGGGGTGAAGGTGGCGGTGGTCGACGAGACCGGCAAGGCGGTCGACACCGCCGTGATCTATCCGCACCAGCCCAGGAACGACTGGGACGGTTCGCTGCACACGCTGGCGAAGCTCGCCGAAAAACACCGCGTGGCCGTGATCGCCATCGGCAACGGCACCGCCTCGCGCGAAACCGACAAGCTTGCGCGCGACCTGATCCAGCTGCGCCCCGAACTCAAGCTCACCAGCATCGTGGTGTCCGAGGCGGGCGCGTCGGTGTATTCCGCCTCCGAATTCGCCTCGCGCGAACTGCCCGACATGGACGTCTCGCTGCGCGGCGCGGTCTCCATCGCGCGCCGGCTGCAGGACCCGCTCGCCGAACTGGTGAAGATCGATCCCAAGTCCATCGGCGTCGGCCAGTACCAGCACGACGTCAGCCAGTACGAGCTGGCGCGTTCGCTCGACGCCGTGGTGGAAGATTGCGTCAACGCCGTGGGCGTGGACGTGAACACCGCCTCGGTGCCCCTGCTCGCACGCGTCTCCGGCCTCGGCAACAGCGTGGCGCAGGCGGTCGTCGCCTACCGCGACGCCCAGGGCCGGTTCGCCAGCCGCGTCCAACTGCGCGAGGTGCCGCGCCTGGGCGAGAAGACCTTCGAGCAGGCCGCCGGCTTCCTGCGCATCATGGACGGCGACGACCCCCTCGACGCCTCCGCCGTCCACCCCGAATCGTATCCGCTGGTGCAAGCGATCCTGGCCGACATCAAGCAGGACCTGAAATCGGTGATCGGCAACGGCAGCCTGCTGAAATCGCTCGACCCGTCGAAGTACCGCGACGAAAAATTCGGCATCCCCACCATCACCGACATCCTCAAGGAACTCGAAAAGCCCGGCCGCGACCCGCGCCCCGAATTCACCACGGCGACCTTCAGGGAAGGTGTGGAGACGCTGGCCGACCTGAAGCCCGACATGATCCTGGAAGGCGTCGTCACCAACGTCGCGGCGTTCGGAGCGTTCGTCGACATCGGCGTGCACCAGGACGGCCTGGTCCACATCTCGGCGCTGTCCAGCACCTTCGTCAAGGACCCGCACAGCGTGGTCAAGGCCGGGCAGATCGTGAAGGTGAAAGTGCTGGAGGTGGATGAGAAGCGCAAGCGCATCGCGCTGACGATGCGGTTGACGGATGCACCGGGACAAACGGGCGGGAAGTCCCCAGCGGCCCAGCGGACGCCGCGCGACCATCGCAGCCAGGGCAAACCCGCGGGCGGCAAACCGAACCGTGCGCCCGCTTCAGCGCCGGTGGGCGGCGCCATGGCGGCAGCGTTTTCGAAGTTGAAAGGATGAGCGCGCTGTTCTGAGCGACCCCCTCCCGCCAGCCGCTGCTTGGGTGTACTCAGATATTCCTTCTGATTAGCCGGCCCAAGGTCTACGCTAAAAATCTGAGCAATCGGAATAGGCGGAGGTAGCCGATGGATGCCCGATCCAATCCATACGCTGCAGTCAGATTTCCGCGCGCCGCCCGCGGGTGCGCTGTGTTATTCGTCTTGTGCAGTGTCGTTTCCGGTGCCCTGGCCGGGGACAAGGCGCCCTGGTTTCCGGGACAGCCCGAAACCAAGCGGTTCAGCTGGGCCGGGGAGACCTGCGAAGGATGCGACGCCTTGGCGCCCCGTTCGGAGTGGAAGGCGATGGCAAGTCTGGCCGGCCTGAAGGAAATCCGCTTTCTGCTGACACCCGATGAAAGCAAAGGCGCAGCCTGGTCCTATGCGCCCAACGTGGTGGTCCTCGCACCGTCCGCACTGAAGCTCCCCGATTGCCAGCTGGCCTTTGTGGTCGGCCATGAACTGGTACACATCGCGCAACGCCATTTCGACGAAGACGCGCATAACCTGCTGGTGCTGTCCGGCAAGCCTGCGAACTGGACGCGGACCGGGGAAACCGCCCTGGGCCTGCTGAATTTTTCCCTGGCTCTGCACCTGTCCGCAACCTGGCATCAGCAGGAACACGAAGCCGACTGGATGGGCGCCCTGCTGGCGGCGCAGGCCTGCAAGTGCAGCCTGGAAAAAAGCGCGCTGTCCTATCTCAGCGAGGACGGACAGTACGGCGGGGGCCTCGCATCGGCGCACGCCCCCGAGTCCGAGCGGATAGATTCGCTGAGGCCCTTCATCGACAGCGCGAGAAAGCTCGCCAGCCGGGTCCCATGAGCGTGCGCGCAATTCAGACGTACGGTCCTGTCCCCTACCGTTTTCCGATGCGCCCAAAACGACGCGATGGCGCGGGTCAGCATGAACAGGCCGGGTGAAGACAGGGGCAAAATGGATCGAGGGCAGACCCGGAAGGAGGAGACATGTCCAGCGTGTTCGTCACCGGCTCCAATCGCGGCCTCGGCCTGGAATGGTGCCGCCAGTATGCCGAGGCGGGCTGGCGCGTGTTCGCCACCTGCCGTCATCCCGAATCCGCCGACGCGCTGCACGACCTCGCGCGTCTACATCCCCGGCTCAGCGTCCATCGCCTGGACGTGACCCGGCCGGAATCCGTCTACGCCGTGCGCGCCGAATTGCAGAACGAGTCGATCGACGTGCTCGTCAACAACGCCGGCATCTACCTTGAAAAATACGCGCCGACCGCCGGCCTGCGCTACGACGAATGGCAGCAGACCCTGGAGGTGAACACGCTGAGTCCCCTGCGCATCACCGAAGCCCTGCTCG
>JBFZDU010000455.1:0-3024 GCA_041307205.1 Gammaproteobacteria bacterium
CCCTGGTTTCCCAGCGGCCCGCCGCCTACGACCTGGTGCTGGCGACCGGTGATCTGGTGCACGATGCGAGTGCCGCCGGCTATGCCCGGCTGACCGCGGAGTTGGCTGCGCTCGGCGCGCCCGTGTACTGCCTGCCGGGCAATCACGACGAACGGACGGCCATGGCGCGCCACCTCTCGGGTCAGACGGTGCGCAGCGTGCGCCAGGTCGATGCGGGCGGATGGCGTATCCTGCTGCTCGATTCGACCGTACCGGGCGAGGACGGTGGCCGGCTCGCCGCAACCGAGCTGCAGTTTCTGGCGGCAGCCCTCGCCGGTGAAGCGCGCCCCACCCTGGTGTGCCTGCATCACCAGCCGGTACCGGTGGGCAGCGCCTGGATCGATACCATGGCGCTCGAAAACGCCGGGGCCTTCTTCGACATCATCGATGCACACCCCCAGGTGCGTGGCATCCTGTGGGGCCACGTACACCAAGACTTCGACACCCGGCGCGGGCCGGTCCGGCTCATGGCCGCGCCCTCGACCTGCGTCCAGTTCGCGCCGGAGTCGGAGCAGTTCCGGGTCGATGACCGACCGCCCGGCTGCCGCCTGTTGACCCTGCTGCCGGACGGCGAGATCCATACCGAGGTGCGGCGCCTGGCGAACTCACCGATCGGGCTGGATATGGCCTCGGCTGGCTATTGACGGGCGCGGCGGCCGGGGCAAGCTCACGCCAGACCGGCGCCACGGCGCCGGCAGTTGCGCATCCAAACCGCCCCGGGCGCAAGCCAGCTGGTCCGCTATACTGCCCCGACGACGGTTTTCCGCCGCTGCTGGCAATAGCCCATGACCGAAACGACCAAGCGCGCCGTGCTGTCGCTCGTTCTGCCGTTTGTGGGCCTGCTCGTCAGCCTCGCATGGACATCGACCGCCCGCGCCGGGGAGTTGACCGAGGTCGCCGCCGCACCGGCACCGGCCCTCGACCTGCCCGATCTCGATGGCCAAACGCGCAGCCTGGACGAGTTCGCCGGCAAGGTCCTGGTGGTCAATTTCTGGGCCAGCTGGTGCTCCCCGTGCATCCAGGAGCTGCCGAGCCTGCAGCGGTTAGCCAGCGCCATGCGCGACCACCCCTTTGCGCTGGTCACTGTGAACGTCGCCGAGTCGGCACGCCGCGCGCGCACCGCGCTGCAGCGGGCCGGAGTCGATTTCACCGTGCTGCTGGATGCGGACAGCACCGCCTTCGCGGCCTGGGGCGCCAATGTCTTCCCCACCACTTATGTGCTCGACCCCGAAGGGCGCATCCGCTATCTCGGCCGCGGCCCCCTCGACTGGGACCGGGACGACATCATCGCCGCGCTGCTGGCACTGGCCCGCGCCGAAGCCGCCGCGCCCCTCGACCTGTAACGGCCGCCCGCGCCGATGCCGTGGCTTGGGGCAGTCATCGCGGCCAGGGGGCCGCTCCATGTATGTTGCGTTTGGGTTGCGTAGGCCGGCCATGAGCGGCGTGCTTCTTCGCCTATTAGACGGCTTTGCTGACAAATCGGCCCTAGTTACCCAAATCCACCCATTCGTCGGTCAGCCGCCGGCACCCCGGGCACCCGTGTGACCCAGTTCACAAAGTCGCGACCCGCGGCCTTGATCGATTGAGGTATGTCAATCCGTGGGTCTTTAGACCACTAAATGTGTTCAAGATCTCGGAACTCCGTCAGTTACCCCTCTAGGCTTGGGCCTACCTGGAAAGCGGTACCAGGCGCAGGGATGCCCATCTTCAAACGGTCTCAGACCATAACCAGTAAAAGGGGTAAGCAATGACGGAGAGAACCTGTACGGCGAGGCATCGCTGGCGCACCCTGTGGGGCGCCACATTGCTCTTTACCTTGGGATCCGGACCCGCTTGGGCCGATGATCTCGACATCGACCGGGCCGAGTGGCGCGCCGATAGCGGAGAACTACGCGTGGAGGGCAACGGGCGCGACGACCGCACCGTGACCGTCACCAACGCCAGCAATGCCTCCCAGGTGATCGGCAGCGACCGGGTCGACGACGACGAGTGGGAAGTGCGGGTCACCGGACCCAACCCCGTCCCCTGCGTGGTCCGCGCCACCCAGTCCGACGGCCGCACCCTCACCCGCGTGGTGAGCAATGCCCCGGCCAACTGCGACCTCACCGCAGGCGGCAATGACAATGACGACGGCGGCGGCGATTTCCGCATCACCCGCGCCCGTTGGGACAGCGGCGACCGGCGGATCGAAGTCGAGGGTGACGGCACCCGCGACCGCACTGTCACCGTGCGCAACGCCTTCCAGCTGGCCCAGGTCCTGGGCACCGACCAAGTCGAGGACGACGGCGACTGGCGCGTGCGCCGCAGCAGCCCGTCCCCGATTCCCTGCCGCATCCGCGCCAGGCAGAGCGACGGACAGATTGCCGAGATGAACGTGGCCAACGCCCCGAGCACCTGCGCGCCCAAGGCCAACAACCCGCCGCCGGTGGTGACGCCGAGCATCAGCATCAACAACGTGACCGTGACCGAGGGTGCCACCGCCAACTTCGCCGTGACCCTGTCGGCCGCCTCCACCCAGACCGTCACCGTGGTCGCCAGCACCGCCAACGGCAGCGCCGTGGCACCGGGTGACTTCACCGCCCGCAGCAACGTGACCCTCACCTTCCCGGCCGGCAGCACCAGCCAGACCTTCGCAGTCACCACCATCAACGACACGGTGGCCGAGCAGGCCGAGACCTTCAACGTCAACCTGACCAATGCGGTGAATGCCACCATCGCCGACAACCAGGGGGTGGGCACCATCAGTATCAACGATCAGCCCGTGGCGCAGAACCCGACCCTGTCCATCGCCAACCTGTCGCAGAACGAGGGCAACAGCGGCACCAGCACCATGACCTTCACGGTCCGGCTGTCCGCAGCGGCTCCGGCGGGCGGCGTCAGCTTCAACTTCGCCACCGCCAACGGCACCGCCACCGACGGCACCTCCGGCACGGCCGACTACGTCGCCACCAGCGGCTCGCGCACCATCGCCGCCGGCGCCACCAC
>JBFZDU010000456.1:0-3577 GCA_041307205.1 Gammaproteobacteria bacterium
GCCGCATCGCCGTTCATGGCCAGCGTTTGACGGTAGAGCTCCGCGTTGTCCACGAAGCGATGCGCCGACAGGTCGCCGTTGGCATCCGGCACATGGACCTTGACTGCATCGGTGTCGGTATCCACACCGATCAACAGAATGTCGGTACTGGCGCCGCAGCAGAAAGCGTTCTCGATCGCTTCCCGAAACTGATTCAGTCGTTCGAGGGCGGCCTCGACCGCCCGGTGTTCGTTGCTGCCGTGGGCGGCGCAGCCCTCGTGCTCGGGATGCGACGAACTGGTGTGATAGACGGCAACCTTCAGGTAACGACTGCCGGCGTCTGCGGTCGTCGGGACGCCTTCGCGGAACCGACGCAGCTCGACTGCCGTCCAGTGCCGCACGTCGCTTTCGACGTCGAACAGCGCCCCCGCATAGGCGGTGCGGCGGGTGAACGAACTCAACGGCAGGCGCAGGATGTAGCGCATCAGGCCCTTGAGGCGTCCATCGGCACAGGGACTGATGTCGACCGCGTGAAAACCGCAATCCAGAAAGAAGTTGCGTGCATCCTGTACCGCCTCGTGCTGATCGCGCAGGTCCTTGGCGAACTGCTCGGCCGCCGCGCGCAAGGCCGCGAAGGCACAGTGGGCGTACAGCGCCCGCATATCCAGGCCGGCCACCCAGGCGTCTTCGAGGACGCGCGGCGGCAGCGAATAACCCAGGCGTTGTGCGGCGATCGCCTGGGCCCGCTCGGGGAAGCCGGGCTCGTGCTGCAGGCCGGCGATTTCCTGGAGCGCCGGAACTATGGCTTCGAACCGCCCCTTGACGATCTCCTCGCAATGCGCGAGGCGTGCGTTGGCCGAACCATCGGTCAGCGGATGCCGCGTCTCCGCCACGCCCCAGCGGTCTTGACTGGCCTCCTCGTTCGCCCCTCGCACCGGCAGGCTGCCGGACGAAGTCCCGAGGCCGAACGGAGCCTTGACCGGCTGCGCCCCGGGCTGCACCCGGGTAGGGACGCGTCGAGCGCGTAAGGCATAGGCATTGCGTGTGTTCATCTTTGACTGTCAGCCCCGCTCTCAGCCGCGGGCCCCGCCCGAGTAAGTGACCACGGGGCCCTTCTCGGCGCCACCGCTGCTGCCGGTGACGCGCAATGGGGCCGGCGGCGGGACGGTCTCACGCTCGCGCTTGGCCCAGGCGCCCGCACCCGTAGCCGTACCCGCGCCCCGCGGCTCGCCCCGCAGTGTCGGATTGCGACCTTGGGCCCAAAGGCCCTCGGTTCCGGTGACGCGGCCGCTGCGGGCCCAGTCGTCACCCGTAATGCACGGCCCCGCCTCGCGGCCTTCGCCGGTAATGCGCAGCCGTTCCGACTCCGCCGGTTCGGCCGGAGCGGCAGGGGCAGCGGGGACGGCCACAACGGCCGCGGTATCGTCGCGGTAGCGGAATTCGGGAGTTCCCGACACCAGTCCCGTCGCCAGGCTCACCGGCCCGGTGATCCTGGCCCCGGCGCCGTAGGCAGCGCCGGTGATGCGTTGACGGGCCTCGTTGGCTGGAGACAGGACACTGAAACCGCTGTTCACCGGCGGAGCTGACACGGCTGGACGAGACTGCGGCAGGACGCCACCCAGCGGTGCCTGGGCCCGGTGATGGGCAGTTCCCGGCGAGGACGCTCCACAAGCGGCCGCGACACTGTCCGCACCCAGGTAAGGCGTACCGGTCACCGGCCTGCAGACACCGACGCCGGTGACCCCGGTGACCTTGGGGTCCGGGCCGGGCTGGATTCCGGTCGCGGGCATGCCCGGGGTCGCGCGGAGCACACGGCTGCGTGCCGCCGCCGCTTCGGACCGTGCTTCGGTGCAAAACGCCGCATATTGTTCGCCGCCGACATACGGCGTGCCACTGACCGCCACACAGGTCCCGGCCTCGTCACCCGTGGTCTGCGCTGAATGGCTGGCCTGAGTCCCGGTCACGGTCTGACCATGCCAGGTCCGGCTGACGCCCACCTTGTCGGCGGCGGGCGCGGGGATGCCAGAGCAGTAGGCCGCGTACTGCTCCCTGCCGTAGTATTCGGTTCCGGTGACGGGCTGGCACCCTCCGTGCTCGTCACCGGTCAGCTTTGGGCCGTGGTCCACCTCGGTTCCGGTCAGTGCACGTCCGCCGATGGTGTGCATCGCGTGAACCTTGCCAGGCGCACCCCCACACAAAGAGCTCTCGCCGTACTGCGAACCGCTGACCCGCTGGCAGGACCCGGGCTCGTTCCCGGTCACCTTCGCGCTGCGGTCGACCAGGTTGCCGGTGATCCTTTGCCCTCCCCGGCTGGCGTCTTGCCCTACCTTGGCCGGGGCCGGCGCCGGTCGGGCGTGGCAGACCGATTGAAACTGTTCGTTCGACAGATACTCCGTGCCCGAGATATTGCCGCACGACCCGGCTTCGTCACCCGTCACCTTGGCCGAGCGGCCGACGGCCGTGCCCGACACCGGGCGGCCCGCCAGCGTGTGCGTCAGCGCGACTTTTTCGGGTGCCCCGTTGATCGTCGCCCGCGCCCGCGCGTCGGCATACTGCGAGCCGGTGATGGCGCGCCCGGCCCCCGACTCACCGCCGGTGACCCGGCTGCTGCCACGTGCCTCGTCGCTGCCACTCACCGGCAGCCCCATGCGCATGGTCCTGCCCACGGTCACCTTGTCCGGCTTGGCGACCGCCCCCTGGCCGGCACAAAATTCTGCAAACCGCTCCTGCCCCAGGTATTCGGTGCCAGTCACTTGCCTGCAGCTTCCCGCTTCATCGCCGGTCACGCGCAGCGAACGACCCACTGCCGGACCGGTAACCGTCTGACCGTGACCGGTACTGCTGGGCTGGAGCTTCGGCACCGCCGGTTGCGGCATCGTCTCGCAGAAATCCGCGAACTGTTCCGTGCCGATGTACTCGGTGCCGGTAATCGCCCGGCAAGTGCCGACTTCATTGCCGGAAACCCGCCCGGTCCGCTCGACCTGGGTGCCGGTGACGCGCCGACCCGCCAGGGTCGTACCTATTTCCACTTTGGGGGGCGCTGTGGTCGACTTGGGCCGGACCCGACCGGAGGGACGCGCCGGTTCGGCGTTGCCGCGCCCGTTCCGAACCAGTTCTGCACGCCGCTGGCGGGCCAACTGCTGTCCGTTCGACGCGCCGCCGGGTCCCTGGCCGAGGGCACCGCCGAACGCACCTGAACGGCCCGGCTTCGGCGGCAATGCGGCCTTGCCCTCGCGGGCCAGCGCCTGTCGGCGCTCGCGGCAATAACGCCGCACGCTGGATTCGACCGCGTTCATGGCCAGCGGATCCCGCTCCAGGGTCTCGCACAGACCTTCTAGGTCTTGTGCGGCCGCTGGCGATTCCGTGCAACCGCAGGGCTCTGTCGCTTCGCGCGCGGCGCACTCGTCGCAGCAATACTCCCGCGGTTCGGGTTCGCCGGCATTCTGCAGCAGTTGGGTTGCCGCAGGTTCCGGACGGCTCGTCGGGGCGGTGGTCGGCGCCGCGCGGTTCCGCTCGGGCGCACCGCGGGGCGACCCGGCCGCCGCGCTGTTCCCGCCCTGCGCCAGCATCGCCCGACGCGCCCGAGCCAATTCGCGGC
>JBFZDU010000457.1:0-3338 GCA_041307205.1 Gammaproteobacteria bacterium
CGGCTGCCGCCGTGCCGCAGAGTTGCCGCGCGAGCCTTGGCGAGCTGTATGCCGAGGTGTTGCGGCAGACGGAGGCGGGTGAGCTGGCCCTGCGACTGTGTCTACCCGACGCCGACGATGCCTCGTTAGCGGAGCGCGCCACGGCGCTGCGCGACTGGTGCGGCGGATTTCTGTTCGGCATCGGACTGGCGGGGCAATCGATTCACTGCGAACTGCGGGACGATGCACGCGAGGTGCTGCGCGACCTGTCCGAGATTAGCAAGCTCGATACGGCGGCGGTCGCCGCGGGCGAGGCCGACGAAGTCGCCCTGGTCGAACTCGAAGAGTACGTTCGGGTTGCGGCCTTGTTGGTGCGGGATGAATTGCAGGCAGGATCAGGGAGCAACCATGCACCGGAATGAATTCAAGCGCCGCCGCCGTCAACTGATGCGCATGATGGGGACCGGCAGTATCGCCATATTGCCGACGGCGCCGGTCGCGGTGCGCAACCGCGACGTGCATTACCCGTTTCGGCCGGACAGCGATTTCCATTACCTGACCGGCTTCCCTGAACCTGATGCGGTGGCGGTGCTGATCCCGGGT
Source organism: Gammaproteobacteria bacterium (assembly GCA_041307205.1). Classification (GTDB taxonomy): domain Bacteria; phylum Pseudomonadota; class Gammaproteobacteria; order Chromatiales; family Chromatiaceae; genus JARRQB01. The sequence continues at coordinate 583 of JBFZDU010000457.1, forward strand.
CGGGCGCAGGGCGAGTACGTGCTGTTCTGCCGCGAACGCGACGCCAAGCGCGAGCAGTGGGATGGAGCGCGGGTTGGCCAGGACGGCGCGATTGCCGCCTATGGGGCAGACGACTCCTTCCCGATCACGGATCTCGATGAAATCCTCCCGCGGATGCTCGAACAGTGCGATCGGGTGTTATACGCCATGGGCTGTAATCCCGAGTTGGACCGGAAGCTCTCGGAATGGGTGAGCGCCCTGCGCCGGCAGTCGCGTTCGGGCTTGCACTGTCCCTTGGAGTTCCTGGCGCTGGATCACTTCCTGCACGACATGCGTTTATATAAGAGTCGCGCCGAGGTGACGATCATGCGGCGCGCGGCGCGCATCTCGGCGGCGGCGCACACCCGATTGATGCAGGAATGCCGGCCGGGGCTGGCGGAATACGAACTGGAGGCCGCGTTCGAGCACGCCTGCGCAGTGCAGGGCGCGCGGCAGCAGGCCTACCCGGCCATCGTCGGCGGCGGCAACAATGCGTGCGTGCTGCATTACGTCGAAAATCGCGACCCGCTGCGCGACGGTGAGCTGGTGTTGGTCGATGCCGGTTGCGAACTGGAGTGCTATGCCTCGGACATTACCCGCACCTACCCGGTGAACGGCCGCTTCAGCGCGGCGCAGCGCGAGTTGTACGAGCTGGTGCTCGAAGCGCAGTTGGCTGCCATCGACAAGGTGCGGCCGGGTAATCACTGGAACGACCCGCACGATGCGGCAGTACGGGTACTGACCCGCGGCCTGGTCAAACTGGGCCTGCTCAAGGGCCGGCTCAGCCAGCTGATCAAGGATGAGGCCTATGCGCGGTTCTACATGCACCGTACCGGTCACTGGCTGGGCATGGACGTGCACGATGTCGGCGATTACAAGGTCGATGGGCATTGGCGGGAGCTCGAGCCGGGCATGGTGCTCACGGTCGAGCCGGGACTGTACATAGGGCAGGGTATGCGCGGCGTGCCCAAGCGCTGGCGCGGCATTGGCATACGCATCGAAGACGATGTGCTGGTCACCAAGGACGGCCCGGAGGTCTTGAGTGCCGACGTACCCAAGACGGTGGCCGAGATAGAGGCATTGATGGCGGCATGACGGCGCAACGGCAATTCGATCTGTTGATCGTCGGGGGCGGCATGGTCGGCGCCAGCCTGGCCGTGGCCCTGAGCGGGCGCGGTCTGCGCCTGGGGGTGATCGAGGCGGCCCCGCCGGGTCCCGGGACCCAGCCGAGCTACGATGACCGGGCCATCGCCCTTGCCTACGGCTCGCGCCGCATCTTCGATGGCCTGGGCCTGTGGCCGCAGATCGCCCCGGCGGCCGAACCGATTCGCCGCATCCATGTCTCGGATCGCGGCCATTTCGGCAGTACCCGTCTCGACGCCGCGGCCGAGCAGGTTCCCGCGCTCGGCTACGTGGTGACGGCGCGCGACTTGGGTACAACCCTGTTGGCCGCGTTGCGGCAGCGGCCCGATATCGAGCTGATCGCCCCGGCGCGGGTCACGGCCCTGCGCAGCGAATCAGCCCAGGTGTTGGCGACCGTCATGCAAGGCGAGGTCGGGCGGGAGTTGTCGGCGCGCCTGCTGGTGGCGGCCGACGGCGGCGACTCCTTCGTGCGCGAGACGCTCGCCATCCCGGTGCGTCGCTGGGATTACGGGCAGAGCGCCGTGGTCGCCAACATCTCCCCGGCTCGGCCGCATGGCGGCGTCGCCTACGAGCGCTTCACGGCGGACGGCCCGATTGCCCTGCTGCCCATGCGCGAGCAGCGTTGCGCCTTGGTGTGGACGGTTGCGGACGCCGCGCGCGATACCGTGCTCGGTTACGACGATGCCAGGTTCATCGCACAGTTCCAGGAGCGCTTCGGTTATCGCCTGGGGCGCTTCCTGCGGGTCGGGCGGCGGGCCGCCTATTCGCTGGCATTCCTGCGCGCGCTCGAGGCGGTGCGGCCGCGGATCGCCATCATCGGCAACGCCGCCCACACCCTGCACCCGATCGCCGGGCAGGGCTTCAACCTCGGGATCCGCGACGTCGCGGCCCTGGCCGAGGTGGTCGATCAGGTGCGGCGCGCCGGTGGTGACATCGGCTCGGCCGAGGTCTTGGCCGACTACGAGCGCTGGCGGCGACGCGACCAACAGCTGGTGTCGCTCGCCACCGATGGCTTGGTGCGGTTGTTCACCAATCCGCTCGCGCCGCTGCGCCTGGCGCGCAACCTCGGCATGTTGGCGCTCGATGCCCTGCCGCCGGCCAAGCACCTGTTGGCGCGCGCCGCCATGGGTAGCCTGGGGCGCCTGCCGCGCCTGGCCCGGGGGCTGCGCCTTGACTGAGGGACGCCCCGGCACGGGCTGCGAAGTGGCCATCGTGGGCGGCGGCATGGTCGGCGCGGCGCTCGCCGTCGCCCTGCTGCGCCAGGGCTTCCGCGTCGCCCTGATCGAGGCGCGGGCGCCGCAAGCGGAATGGCCCCGCGACAGCCACGACCTGCGCGTCTCGGCCATCACCCGCGCTTCGCAGCACCTGTTCGAGAACCTGGGGGCCTGGGCCGCCATGGCCGCAGACCGGGTGACCCCCTATCAGGCCATGCAGGTGTGGGACGCGGCCGGGTCCGGCGAGATCCGCTTCGAGGCTGCGGACCTGGGCGAACCCGACCTGGGTCACATCGTCGAAAACCGGGTGATCCAACGGGCGCTATGGCGCGGACTGGACCAGCAGGACCGCCTGCAGCTGTTCTGTCCGGATTCCATCAC